>JANNDD010000754.1:0-7704 GCA_031387365.1 Armatimonas sp.
TACCGAAAAGCGCGCGTGCTGATCCTCGACGAGCCCACCGCCACGCTTGCCCCTCCCGAAGCACGTGATCTCTGGGCCGCCACACGCCGCCTCACGGCTCTTGGCGTGACCGTGGTCTTCATTACCCACAAGCTCGATGAAGTGATGGCACATGCCGACTCCGTGACCGTTCTGCGGCGCGGCAAGCACATTCTGACGGCAAAGACAAGCGAGACGACGACGCAGGAGCTAGCGGCGGCGATGGTGGGAACCCATCCCCCCAGCCCCCTTCCCTCCATGAAGGAAGGGGGAGACCACCGTGGAGGCGCTGGCCTCACGCTCCATAATCTCACCGTTCGCAACGACCGGGGCTTGCTGGCTCTGAAAAACCTCACGCTTACCGTCGCACCAGGAGAAATCCTGGGAGTTGCAGGAGTGGACGGCTCCGGACAGACAGAGCTTATCGAGGCGATTGTGGGACTGCGCAAGCCCGAGAGTGGGACGATTGCGCGTGGGAGTAAAGACGCGGCTATTGGCTTTATTCCTGAGGATCGCCACCGTCACGCAGTCGTACAGAGCTTCTCTCTCGCCGAGAACATCGTGCTCGGGCGGCACCGGGAAACGAGATTTAGGGGAGTGGGCGGTGTGATGAAAAAAAATGCCCTGCGAGAGTTTCTGGCCGAGCGCGTCGCCGCTTTCGATGTGCGCGGCGCGGAGCAGCCCAGCGCCCCGATGCGCTCCCTCTCGGGCGGCAACCAGCAGAAGCTTGTACTGGCACGGGAGCTCTCGAAAAATCCCAAAGTCATCGTCGCCTCGCAGCCCACGCGTGGGCTCGATTTCGCCGCCACTGCCTTTGTCCACGAGCGCCTGCGCGAGGCCGCCGACAGCGGCGCAGCAGTCTTAGTTCAGTCACTCGACTTAGGCGAGGTGCTTGCGCTCTCAGATCGCGTCGCCGTGCTTCTCGAAGGCAAGCTCGTCGGTGTGGTTGATCGCGCAGAAGCCACCGAGGAGCGCATCGGGGCCCTGATGACGGGAGCACAAGGAGCGGAGCTATGAGAGCTGCTCTCGCGTTTCTTACGGCGCTTCTTCTCGGGGGGCTGGCGATTGCGCTGATCGGGCAAAGCCCTACCGAAGCCTACAGGGCGCTGTGGGAGGGCAGCTTGGGCACACCCGATGCCTGGGCACGGACACTGGGGCAGGCGACGCCACTCTTGCTGACGGGGATCGCCGTGGCGGTGGGTCTTTCCGTGGGGCTGTTCAATATCGGGGCTGAGGGGCAGATGGCTGTCGGAGCACTGGCGGGTGCCGTTGTCGGTGCCTCCGTGCCAGGCCTGCTCGCAGTGCCGCTGGGGCTGCTGTGTGGGGCGCTGGGCGGGGCGGCGTGGGCGTGGCTCCCGGTGTGGCTAAAGCTGAGACGTGGGGCGCACGAGGTCATCACGGCGATACTTCTCAACTACGTCGCCCGCAACCTCACGCGTTGGCTGGCGACCGTGCCGCTAAAAGACACTAATGGCCAAGCCCCCCAAACCGCCGAGGTGCCTGCCACGCTTCCCCGGTTGCTCGCAGGCCATGATGTGCATGTCGGACTGCTACTAGGACTACTGGCGGTAGGGAGCATCGCTTGGGCGCTCGCACGCACCGTCTGGGGCTACGAGACGCGCCTCGTGGGCCAGAATGCGGACGCGGCAAAGGCAGCGGGCATCAATGTCGAGCGTGTGACCCTCCGGGCTTTTCTGCTCTCGGGGGCGCTGGCCGGGCTGGGGGGCGCGGTCGTGGTGCTCGGTGTCGTGCCCTTCCGGCGCTTCCCCGCCGACTTCTACGGTATCGGCTACGGCTTCGACGGGCTCGCCGTAGCGCTTCTTGCCGGGAGCCAAGCGTGGGCCGTCCTGCCCGCTGCGCTACTCTTTGGAGCGCTAGGAGCCGGAGCGGATCAGATGAGCTTCGCCACCGAAACCCCTAAACAGCTCGCCCAAGTTGTGCAGGCGCTACTGATTCTCGGCCTCTCCGCGCGCTTCGTCTGGAAAAAACGAAAAGCCTCCACAAAATAAGAAGCCCCCCGCGCCTAAGGCGCAGAGGACTAAAGAAAAGCGAAGGGCTTGAGAAAAGAGGGAAGTTACTTCGCCTTCTTGTCCAGCGCCGCCATCGCGTCCTTAACGGGCTTGATGGAGCGCTCTTTCATCGGGGACTCGGGAACGGTCTTGAAGTTGAGCGGGTTGTAGCCCTTCATCATGGTGTCGAAGCGCTTCTTCATCGCAACCATGTCCATGCCGCCGCCAGCGCCGCCGCCCGGAGCGCCGCCACCAGGGCGAGCACCGCCGCCGCCAGCGCCGCCGCCCGGAGCACCACCACCGCCCATGCGCATCCCACCACCGCCGCCGCCAAAGCCGCCGCGCTCACTCATGATCTGTGCAAGCTTCTTGGCCTGTTGCGGCGTAAAAGTTGCCCCCACTTTCTTGAGCATATCCTTGGCATTGGCATCCGTCATGATCGGTTTGCTCTTCCAGGGACCAACCACAGCGAGAATCTTCTTAGCCTGGTCTTTGGTCAGCGCCGTCTTTGGGTCTTTTTCGAACTCCGCCAGTGCCCCCAGAGTACGGCCGACACTGGAGAGGCTCTTGTTCTTCTCGCGCCACTCGCCAAACTTCTTGAACATCGCCATCATCTCAGGGGAGGGAGCCGCCCCGCCCATCCCACCGCCCGGAGGGCCTCCTTGAGCACGCACCGCACCCGAGATCGTCAGTAACAAAGCCGCCGCCAGCGGCAGAGCTAATTTTTTCATGAGTTGAAACCTTTCAGAATAATTATTCATATCGAAGTGCATCGATAGGGGAGAGATTCGACGCTTTTAGCGCCGGATAGAAACCAAAGAAAATACCAACCACTGCGGAGAAGCCAAATGCCAGGCTAATAGACGACCAGGAGACCTGAACACGCCAGCCATTAGCCTGCGCGATTCCGTCACTTCCGAGCTTGCCCATCCCCACCCCAATCAGCCCCCCGACGAGGGAGAGAAAGAGTGCCTCTAAGAGAAACTGGGTTAGAATATCCAGCCGCCGTGCGCCGATGGCTTTTCGAATACCGATCTCGCGAGTACGCTCGGTCACGGAGACGAGCATGATGTTCATGATCCCGATCCCGCCCACCACGAGCGAGACAATCGCTAGGTACTTAATCAGGTTCCCGAACGTGTCTTGCTGCTCGTTCTGGGTGGCGGCGATATCGGCCTGGTTAAAGATAATAAAGTTGTTACCCGTGGAGCTTGTCCCCAGGCGCTTTTGCATTACTTTCTCCAGCTCGGTTTGTGCGCGACTCATCAGCCCGAAGGACTTGGCCTGAACCGTGATGCTATTGACATTCTCAATCCCAAAAAGGCGGCGCATCGCAGTGGTGACGGGCACATAAACGGCATCATCAGGGTTGCGAAAGCCCATGCCGCCTTTCTCTTTCATAACCGCCACAACTTTGAAGCTCTGGCTATTGATCCGGATGGTTTTATTCAGCGCGGACGAGGCGGTTCCAAACAGGTCTTTAGCCGTGGTCGAGCCCAGAGCCGCGACGCGTTTCTGGGAGCGGACATCGTCTGCGCTGAAGTAGCGCCCGTACTGCACAGGGTGATTGCTCACCGTGGGATAGGAGGGGCCGTTGCCATTGACCGTGGTACTCGTGTTTTTATTGGTCGCCTTAATCGTAGACGATTTATTCACCGAGGGGTAGGCATCTCCCACAGAGGGGCAAGAGCGCTTGATAAGCTCCACATCCGAGAGCTTCATCGTGCTCTGGGAGCCAAAGCCCATACTCACACCGCCGCGCCGCTGCTGGCCCGGCAGAACCGTCAGGACATTGCTCCCCAGCTTCTGGATGCTCTCCTCGACGGCGGCCTTGCTTCCCTCCCCAATGGAGATAGCGACAATAACGGCCCCCACTCCAATAATCACCCCGAGCATGGTCAGAAAGGAGCGGAGCTTGTTGGCCCCCAGACCGGTGAGGGCCATCTGGAGGCTCACCAGAAACGCATTGCCCCGCCCGAGACCAGAGCTTTCTTTACGCGAAGGAGCGGGAGAGGTTGCGGTTGCCATTACCGACGTCCTCCGCTACCCATACCACGGTTGTTGGCAAAGGGTGATCCGCCCGCCGCCTTAGGTGGCTCCGGCTCAATGGTCTGGGTTACCACACTATCCCCTTCAACAATGCCAGAGGCGATCTCCGTAGTATCGTTGCCGACCGTACCGAGCTCCACTTTGACTTTCGCGATCGTGACATCAATCATCGTGCCCTCTTCGGCGGGAATGCCAGTTGTGGCATCGGGCGGGGCGGGCTTGCCCCCCGTAGCTTTCTCCACGTACTTAGTGCCGTCATCGGCGTCTTTGATAGCATCGTTGGAGACAACCAGGACATTGCTCGCTTCTTTAACCACAAACTGGCACGTGGTGTTCATGCCCGGCTTGAGAAGCTGGAACGTCGGGGTGGAGTTGTCTACTTCAACCCGCACATGAACACTAGTGACATTCTGGTTGACCACGGCCTGTGGATCAATACGAATGACTTTCCCCTCAAAACTAGTTCCTGGGTACGCCTCAACGGAGACATCTACTTTCTGGCCCTCGTCCACATTGGCCACATCCGTCTCGTCCACCACGACATCCACGTACATCCGGCTGGTGTCGCCGATTGTCATCATGCTTGCGCCTGCGGAGCTAATTCCCATAGCCGACGCGATAATGGTTCCCTGCTCCACGGTCTTGGCAAGCACGACACCGCCCATCGGGGAGCGGATCTCCGTACGCTGAAGTGTCGTCTCCGCATTGGTGCGACTCGCCGTCGCCCGCACAATGGAGGAGTTATTAGTATCCACATCGTAGTGCCGAACGTCGTTGGTGCCGATGTTGGTACGAGCCTGGTCCAGCGCCACTTTGGTACGCATCAGCGCTGCCTCGCTCTGTTTAACTGCGGCCTCGGTCTGCTTTACCGATGCTTCCGCCTCCAGAACAGAGTTCTTACGGTTGGAGATATCCGCAACCCCCGCCTGTGCCTGATCCAGGGCGGCCTTGGTCTGGGCCACACGGGCATCCGCAGACTCTAGGGAGCCACGTAGCTCACTGCCAACGGTATCCTGTTTAATCTTTGCGGAGGTCAGAGTCGCCTCGGCCACCTCAAGACTTGCCCGCGCACTGTCCACGGCCTGCTGGGAGACGAAGCCGCGCTCGACGAGCGCTTTTTGGCGGTCTAGCAACAGACGCGCATTGTCCCGGTTGGCAATGGCCTGTTTGTAGGCAGCATCGGCGGCGGCGCGGAGCTGCTGGGTTGTGGAGTCGAGCTGCTCGCGCTGCACTTTGGCCTGATCGTAGCTTGCCTGGGCATTGGCGATAGCGGAGTTGGTCAGCGCGGGCTGGGTATCGGCCTGCTGACGAGACGTTAAGAGCCGCGCCTTTGACGCCGCCAGGTTCGCCTGCGATGCGTTCAGAGTCGCTTCGGCGGAGCGGACACTCACCTGAGCATCGCGCACCGAGATCTTGCTCTGTGCCACCTGGAGCTGCCAGGTCTTCTGGCTCTGATCACGGCGTGCCATAGCGGAGCGCTCATCGGCCTTCGCCAGGTTGAGCTGCGTCTGGACATCAAGTGGGTCAATACGTGCCAGGAGCTGGCCCGTCGTCACTTTACTGCCGATATCAACGCCCAGGTAAGTAAGCTCCCCTCCTGCGCGTGCTTTGATATCCACGACCTTCCATGCCTGAAGCGTCCCACTAGAGGAAACGGTCTTCTTGACGCTGCCGGTCTCCGCCTTGCCCAGCTTGTACTGGGTTTTCTGCGCTGCCGCACTTGCTCCTGACAGCCGCTTACTCAGAAAGTAGCCGCCTCCGCCCAGTACCGCTAGGGCAACAACAATGGAAATCAGCTTCCTTAACACTCCGGGTTCACCTCACTTGTGGAACACAATATTCCTGAATACATCGTGACTTGCACGAATGAAAAAACGATTAAAAGACTTTAAATAGCCCTGCTACAATACCAGGTTTGTGCTTAGCCGTCACTTGAGTTTTTTTTGAATGTGCCCTATCGCGAGGAAACCCACGAGTGTATGGCGAATCTCCCCTATATGTCCGATGCGGCCCTCATCACCCATCTCTACACCGCCGACCCCTCCGCCCATGTCTTCGAGGGCAGGCTCTACCTCTATCCCTCACACGATATTGACTCTGGCCTGGAGTCCAACGACAACGGTGATCAGTATGCCATGCGCGACTATCATGTTTTCTCGCTGACGGAGATTGGCGGCCCCGTGACCGATCATGGAGTTGCACTGGCGCTCGAAGACATCCCCTGGGCGAGTGCGCAGCTCTGGGCTCCGGATGCCGCCTACAAAAACGAGCGCTACTACCTCTACTTCCCCGCACGCGATAAAGACGGCATTTTCCGGATCGGAGTGGCGGTTTCGAACTCGCCCTCCGGCCCGTTTATCGCTGACCCGGAGCCGATTGCAGGAAGCTACTCGATTGACCCGTGCAGCTTCGTAGACTCCTCCGATGGCGCGGCCTTTCTCTACTTTGGCGGCATCTGGGGCGGCCAGCTCCAGTGCTGGCAGGGCGAAACCTTCGATAAAAACGCCCCTGTCGAGCCCACCGGCACCGTCCCAGCGCTTGGCCCAAGAGTCGCCAAGCTCTCCGACGACATGCGCTCGCTGGCAAGCCCCGTCACCGAGATTACGATTCTCGATGAGTACGGCAACCCGCTTAAGGCCGACGACCACGATCGGCGCTTCTTCGAGGGCGCGTGGGTGCACCAGCATAACGGCCTCTACCACCTCTCCTACTCCACCGGCGACACGCACTACCTGGTCTACGCCACGTCGGATAACCCACTTGGTCCTTTCACCTACCAGGGCCGCATTTTAGAGCCCGTCCTAGGCTGGACCACGCACCATTCGATTGTTGAGTTCCAAGATACCTGGCATCTCTTCTACCACGATGCCAGCCTCTCCGGCGGCGTGAATCACCTGCGCTGCGTGAAAGTCAAAGAGCTTGTCTGTGACGGAGAGGGAAAGCTCTCCCTGGCTTAAATTTACGATACAATTTCTCTATGCCCAGCCCGTTTCCTGGAATGGATCCGTATCTCGAAGACCGCCGCGTCTGGGAGGATTTCCACACGACTTTTCTGGTGGCACTTCGGGCCGCACTGAAGCCCCAGCTTCCTCCTGATTTTGTCGCACGACTGGAGAGACGCGAGTGCTTGAAGACAGAGATACGAGAAGTGTTTCTGGAGGTTAGGCGGGTGCGCGAGCCAGGTGAGGTTGTCACGGTGATCGAGCTACTCAGTCCCGCCAATAAAGAGTCGGGACGGGGCAGAGAAGAGTATTTGCGTAAACAGCGCGATCTTCTCGCCAGCGACGCGCATCTCATCGAGCTGGATTTTCTGCGAGGCGGCGAGTACACACTGGCCCCGGATCGAAAGGCTCTGCTGAAAGAGTACGGCCGCTGGGATTATCTCGTCTCTCTGCACCGCGCTCCCGCCATCCCCGGCTACCATGACTTTGCCATCTGGCCGATCACTCTGCGCGACCGCCTTCCTGAGATTCTCATCCCTCTTACCGACGATCAGCCCGATCTTGCCCTCGACCTGCAAGCCGTCTTCACCCGTGCCTACGACGATGGCCACACGGAGACGCTGGACTACACCAAGCCCTGCGCCGCTCCCCTCTCCGATACCGACGCGCTCTGGGCAAAGTCGCTC
>JANNDD010000780.1:0-15842 GCA_031387365.1 Armatimonas sp.
ACAGCGGTTCCGATCTGCTTCATATTCGAGAGACAGGCGGCTTGACGCGCTTTCTCGCGGGCCTGGGCGAAGACCGGAAAGAGAATCGCGGCTAATATAGCAATAATAGCAATAACGACGAGAAGTTCAATGAGCGTAAAGGCAGTGCGTGTTCTTGACATAAAAATCAACCTCCAGACATAGATGTTATCGAGACGCACAGCTTACTCTGTTAAAACGACGCTAAGTTTGAGAACAAAAAAACAAACCCCACCCAGCTGTGCTGGGCGGGGTTTTCTCTATCAGATAGATTCTTAGCGAACCTGAAAGCCTGCCTGATCCAAAACCGGCTGGCCGGAGGGGAAGTAGGTACGGCCCCAGAGGAAGCGGTTCGGGTTGATGGTGTCGTTGAAGCGGTGCCACTTGGCATGACCATCGGCAAACATGTAGTTAGAGCCACCCGAGTGACGACCAGGAGACATGAAGCGGATGTGCAGACCACCGTCAGCAGCCGTCCCACGGCAGCCTGCGGTGTTGGTGATCCCACGGGTATCCGCAGGGCCGCCCCAGCCTTCGGCTCCTTGGGCAGCAGCAAGGGTTATGGCAAAAAGCGGGCCGGTCACGTCAGCAACACTCTGCCCCGCCCACTGTCCACCACCTGCGGTTCGCATCATGGCATTGACAGGACGGTGGCTCTTGTTACGGCGCTCATTGTTCTGCTGGCCGGTCGAGCCCAGGAAGATACAGTTGCTAAAGTCGGTCATCTCGCCAATGGCGATGACATCGGCAGGAGCATCCACTGCCGCCATCGAGACAACATTGGGGGCATCTTGTGGCCCACGCTTGCGGGGCATGATCGAGGAGTTCGGGATATAAGAGAGACGTGGCACCTGTGCTTCACAACCGGGCTGGGTGATATTTGTCCAGTCAGGGCAAGCAGGGTTATCTGGCCCTACACCTCGGAGAGCATCGGAAGGACAGACCCAAACCTGGGCATTCTTAAGATAAGGATTGATAAGAACGCTCATGTGAACGTAGCCACCCGCCGAACCACCATTTACAGTAGCTGTATTATTCTTGTAGTAGTAGGCAGTGGGGTAGGTTTCATCGTAATCCTGCACATACTGCATAACACCAAGGCCAATTTGCTTCTGATTTGACAAACAAGATGTCTGTCGGGCCTTCTCACGGGCTTGTGCAAACACAGGAAAGAGGATAGCAGCGAGGATCGCAATGATAGCGATAACGACAAGCAGCTCAATAAGCGTAAATGCGCGCTTCTTCATAATATTTTAAACTCCTAAATTCTTTGTTCACAGGAAGTTTCCCTGCCTGCGAAGTAAACCGTAAAATGTTATCAGCAAAGTGCTCCTGTAACCATTAAGGTAACATAAAGTAAAGATTAAATATACTTAACATAAAAATATGTTTTCCCATACTTTATATTAAGATGCTAGGGAATCTCTAGCCGCTTTCGCAAGCGGTACAATAAACGCTGTGACCCTACCCGACTTTCGCCGCCGTAAAGCTGGCAATCAGCGCATCAGCTTTGTGACTTGCTATGACTGCGCTTTCGCCCTGCTCGTCGCTCAGACGGATTTGGACTGTATTCTGGTCGGCGACTCCGTGGCAATGGTGGTGCACGGGCATCCCAGCACGCTCGCCGCTGATCTACCGATGATGCTCTTTCACACCGAGTCCGTGGCACGGGGCGCAGGCGGAAAATTTATCGTCGGTGACATGCCGTTTCTGGAGCACCGCAAAGGCCAGAGCGAGGCGGTGAGCGCGGCGCAAGCACTCCTGAGAGCCGGGGCGCAGGCCATAAAACTCGAAGGGGCGGCAGGTAACTTGGAGATCATCCAGAGCTTGGTGGAGGGCGGCGTTCCGGTGATGGGCCACGTCGGGCTGACACCGCAGTTTATCCATGCGTTCGGGGGCTTTAAAGTCCAAGGGCGCGAGGACGCCGCCGCTGAGCGCATCTTGGCCGACGCAAAAGCGCTCGAAGCCTCCGGGGTTTTCTCTATAGTCCTCGAAGGCATCCCAGCGACGCTGGGCAAGCGTATCACGGACGCACTTAGCATCCCCACCATTGGTATCGGTGCGGGGCCAGACTGCGACGGCCAAGTGCTCGTACTCCACGATCTGCTCGGCTTCACCGAGAAGCCCCCCAAGTTCGCACGGGCATTTGGTGAGGTGGCCAGCGCCTCGGTCACCGCACTCCGCGCCTACGATGAGGCCGTAAAAACAAATACATTCCCCACCGAGAAAGAGAGCTACGCGTGAGGGTCTTCCACACCCCCGCCGAGTGGCACACGCTCCGCCCGAGTGGAACGGTGGGCTTTGTCCCGACGATGGGCGCACTTCACGCGGGGCATCTCGCGCTTGTAAAAACCGCGCTGGCACAGTGCGAGCACGCCGTGGCCAGCATTTACGTGAACCCAACACAGTTCAACAACCCGGAAGACTTTGCCAAGTACCCGAACACATTCTACGACGACTGTCAGATGCTCGAAGCCATCGGCTGTGGCTATGTCTTCGCCCCGACCTTCGAGACGCTCTATCCCGATGGCTACCGCTACCGCGTGACCGAGACCGAGACGAGCACGCTTCTGGAAGGCACACACCGCCCCGGTCACTTCGAGGGCATGCTGACCGTGGTGCTGAAGCTCTTCAACGTGATCCAGGCCGACGCCGCATTTTTCGGTGAGAAAGACTTCCAGCAGCTCCTACTGGTCAAAGAAATGGCCCAGGCGCTCCATCATCCCACAAAAGTGATCGCCTGCCCCACAGTCCGCGAGCCCGATGGCCTGGCAATGAGCAGCCGCAACCGCCGACTCACTCCCCCGCAACGTGCGCTAGCCGCCCAGTGGGCAACGATTCTCGCCGACCTCACGCTACCCTGCGACGAAGCCACGCAAAGACTCACTGCTCTGGGCTTTACCGTGGACTATGTCGCTGAGTACTGGAACCGACGGCTGGGCGCGGTTCACACGCCCCCCCTTGACGACGGGCCGGTGGTGCGGCTGATTGACAACGTGGCTTTATGAACATTGGGACACTATGAACATTCTCTTTCAGCTCTCCGGTTCGATTGCGTGCTACAAAGCCTGCACAGTCATCTCGCGCTTGGCGCAAGCGGGACACAGCGTTCAGTGCGTCGCTAGCGAGTCCACCTTGAAGTTTATTGGGGCAACGACACTTGAGGGACTCTCAGGGCGTGCGCTACTGACGGATACCTTTGCCCCGGGGCGCTGGATGGAGCACATCGAGCTGAACCGCTGGGCGGATATTTCTGTGCTCTGTCCGGCGACGGCAAATCGGCTCAATAAGATGGCGGCGGGGGTCGCCGATGATCTGCTGGGTAACTTATGGCTGACCCATGACTTTACCAAGCCACTCTTTGTCGCGCCCGCAATGAACACGAAGATGTGGATGCATCCTATCACGCAGGAGTCTGTCAGAAAGCTAGAAACGCTCGGTGTGACTCTTTTGCGCCCCGACGCGGGAAATCTCGCGTGTGGTGATGTTGGCGAGGGACGCTTGATGGAGCCTGAGGCAATTCTGAAAGCAATTCTAGCGTGAGAGTTCTCATTACGTCGGGGGGAACAAGGGAGCCTATTGATGGCGTCCGTGTAATCGCCAACTCAAGCACTGGCGCGACAGGTGCAGCCCTTGCCGCTGCATTTTGCAAGGCGGGATTTACGGTCACACTGCTCCGGGCACGGCATTCCGTCGCGCCAAATCTTACCGTCACAGAGCAGTTTTTCGTCACCGTCTCCGATCTGGATTCTGCCTGCCAGGAGCTACTCGGCTCCCAAGATTTTGATCTCATGATCCATGCTGCAGCGGTGAGTGATTTCGTGCTCCAAGCCGTGACGGTTGACGGGGTTCGCCACGCCGCGCCGCTCACGGGCAAGCTTAGCTCTACCCACAGGCTTTCTATCGAGCTGATGCCGGGCAAGAAGATCCTTCCGGAGCTGAAGGGCTACAGCCGCAACCCAAACGTGCGCTTGGTTGGCTTCAAGCTCACCGAGGGTGCGAGCGAGGCCGAGATTCGTGAGGCCGTCGCGAAAGTGCTGGCCGCCGGAGCTGATCTTGTCGTACACAACGACCAGCAGACGATGGAAACCACCCGCGCCGTGCTCTGGGATGCACACGGTCCCGGCGAGCCTATTCCCGATCTCTCAACGCTCAGTACGCACTTGATCGGGTATGCTAAGGCGCTATGACCATTCCGATGCTTTATTCTAAGCTCCACCGTGCAACTGTCACGGGGGCTGATCTTCACTACGAAGGCTCCATCGCAATTGATACCGGACTGATTGCAGCGGCCAAGCTCCGCCCCCTTCAGTTAGTAGAAATCTACAATATCAATAATGGTGAGCGCTTCGCGACCTACGTCATCGCGGGTGCGCCCGGCGAGGTCTCGCTCAATGGCGCGGCGGCACGCCGTGTCCAGAAAGGCGACCTGCTTATTGTCTGCGCCTACGCCCAGATTGCTTCGGAAGAGGCCGACACGCACCAAGCCAAAATAGTCTTGCTGGGCGAGGGCAATGTGATCGAGAAAACATTCGACCAGTGAGAAGCACACTGATCGGGCTGGCAGGCAGTGTCGCGGCAGGTAAGAGTACGCTGGCAGCCCAGATGGCGGAGCGCGAGCGTGCGGCGGGAAAGACCGTTGAGGTAGTCTCCACAGATGGCTTTCTCCTGCCCAATGCCATCCTCGAAGCGCATGGATTACTCACGCGCAAGGGCTTCCCGGAGAGCTACGATGCCCAGGCATTTACGGCATTTCTCGATGCCCTGCGCAACGGTCAACCCACTCGAGTTCCGATCTACTCCCACCAAACCTACGATATCTTACCCGAAGCACAGCGCGAGATTCCCACTCCAGACCTCGTGATCATTGAGGGGATCAACGCTCTCCAGCCCGCGTTTACCGAGGGCAAGCTCGACTACCGTATCTACCTCCACGCAGAAGAAGCCGATCTCTTCCGTTGGTACCATGAGCGCCTGGTGCGCTTGCGCGATGCCGCCTTCACCGATCCGCTATCTTACTTTACGCGCTTTCTGAAGCTCTCCCACGAAGAATGGGAAACCTACATCAAAACAATCTGGGAGACGATTAATCTACCCAACTTACACGCGCATATCTTACCTACCAAAGCACTCGCTGATGAGGTTCTGGTGAAAGGTGCGGATCATAAAATAGTCCACAATTTCACTTACGCTGACGAGATCGAAACACACCCCAAGTCTGAGGAGCAGGACGATACTCACCCAAAATCTTACGTTGCTCCTCGTCCGTGAGAAAACCTAATTCTGGATAATTTTTCGGATTTTTATCTGAAGTAGAAATAAACAATAAATCATGCGACGTTTCAAATCGTTTTATCAATGTGCTCGAAATCGAGCTGTCTACAAAATCATGGGTTTCTACCAAAATATCTGTCATTTTCAATTCCGGAACCTTTTCGAAATCAAGAATTAAATGTTCAGCACCATCTACATCACAAATCAGCAAGGTCTTATCACCACAGACACGGTTTAAACTCTCAGAAGTAGTCTTGCCTAAAACTGTCACTCGGTCATCTACACCGTTCAGTCGTGCCATTTCTTGGCACAGTTTTTGGGCGCGAATATCGGAGTCGAAGGCATAGACTTTCAAATTCTTTTGTATGAATGCTAGCCCAACTGCATAATAGCCTTCCGCACTCCCGATATCAACAAGTATCTCATATTCTCGTGTCAGTAACGCCTTGAGTTCCTCAGCAATTTCAGCCTCGTAGGAACCCAGTAACTTTGGCACATAAACACTTCCTGTCGCCTCAGGAAGGTACTTCATGCCCGCAAAAAGCCCATTCCGAACCTCAAGCCCGTATTTCTCAACATACCGTTCTGAAAGTTCAGTCAAGCCAATACGCTTTTCAAATGCCTGAATATACTGATTCCGACGTTTGTCAAACCAGGCACCTGCCACATCTGGGGCAAGCTTCAATAGAATATTTTTAATGATTTTGCGCATTTCATATGCTTCCTGTGTTCCCAGTCACGGATGCTCCTATCATAAAGGTGGTTTCTTACTCCGTTGCGGGTGCGTCGGTGCTAGGGGTATCTCCCTCACTACGGGGCAACCGTCGTCGCCGCCCGCTTGTCCGTCGGGCGGGTCGGGTTGGTTCAGCGGACTCACTTGCGGACTCATCGCGGGGCAAAAATTCGTCAGGAATGGGAGGGACTTCTCCCTCAATCGGGGTTTCTGAGAGTGGTAGCAGCTCTTCCAGGGAAGGACGGCGTGGCGGTTCAACCTCCGTGGCAACAGCTTCGAGTGCGACATCCTGCGTGCCAGCGGCCTCGTCCCGCCGCGACCGATCGCGGCCACCACGGCCACGGCGACGGCGTCCGGGCCGCTCAGAGGAAGCTTCGTCTGCAGCCACGGGGGCAGCGACGGGCGTAACTTTGGTCGTGACGGAAGCAACCTGAGGCAGTGCCAACCGAGCCACCGGCTCGTCGTCTTCGTCGTCCTCGGCGAGCGTAGGTAGCTCCGCAAGAGCGGCTTGGAACATTGCCTCATCCTCAGCGGAGATCGTGTCCGCTCCCAGCGCAGAGGGCGTCTCGAAGACAAAGGCGGCGACCTGCGGCGGAAGCTCGCTCTCGGTCAGGCCAACGGGTGCGGTGGCGGGCTCCGCCCCAAAACGCTCCGCCTCGGCAGCCGGCCCGAAGTAGAGTAAGCGGGTTCCGTTCAGGGGCATGGAGAGCCGTGCGCCACGTCCACTGCGTGCCAGGGTCTCCCCGTAGACAAAGTCATGGATTGCGGAATCTTCCGGCAGATAGACCGTCGTCCCGCCACCCGGTGCCGAGTGCAGACACAGCATGTTGTCGCCCACCCACGCCACATCATCATCCACCGTGTAGATAGGAACCCCCGCCAGCCGATAGACACCACGCAGTAGCGCCTGGGTCAGGGTTGGTTCCCCGATAAACACCGACTGCCAGCGCGGGTGCTTGCGAACCGCCAGCGACGGGTTCCCGTTGCCGTACTCCGCCAGCACCTGAGCCCGGGAGTCCGAGACGGTGAGCGACGGGTTGATACGCACTTCGTCCGACAGTTTTTGGCCACGGAGGGCATCGGTGAGGGGCGAGCGCACATCGGCGGAGACTCGGCTCCCCAGCTTTGAGGCAAAGGGCTGAAGCTTCAGGTGCATTCCGAAGACCTCGGCCTGCTCCGCAAGGCTCTCCTCCCGAACACCGGGTGCGAACAGCCACAGAAGAGTGCGCCCATCCTCCTGCCAGCGCTCCCGGATCGCCGCACGCACGGCGGGCTCCAGCCGGAAGGCATTCAGGAAAATAAAGAGTCGTGGAGTTTCGGGGAAGTTCTTACGAGTGAGGTCGGACTGTAGGTAGAAACCAACCCGTGCCCCGGAGCGCAACAGCACATCGCGCTGGGACGAGATCAGGTTTTCCAGGAGCCGCTCATCGCGCACATCAAAGAAGCTCGCTTCGTCCACGATCACAGCCACATCAGGATCGGCATTGGACTTGGTGCGCGGGTTGCGGCGTCGAACGGCGTAGAGGTCAGCAATCTCGCGCAGGCCGCTCAGGAACTCCCACGTCTCGCGGTCGTCCAGCCAGCCCTCGCCCCAGAGATCCATGTAGGAGATTCCCGCACCGTGCGCGAGCGCCGCGCCAAAGTTACGGACATGAACGGCGCGTGTTCCTTCTACGGTGGACACGTGCGGGTTGTAGGTATCCGGCGTCGTCCCGCTCGCCAGAAAGGTCTTGGTATCGTCCTCTAGGATGCAGAGTTTTCCCGCCAGCGCAACGGACTCAATCGGCAACGGTAGAGGGGCGGAGCCGCCGGGCAAGCGCCCCGTGTAGGAGAGCGGTGCCGTGATAATATCCACATTTGGTGAGGCGAGCACATCGGCGAGCGCGAGATGGCCCGAGCTCGTCCGTGCGAGCTCCAGTGTGTAGCCACAGCTTACCGCTACGGCGCTCCGCCCACCGGAGGCATCTTTCACAGCCTTCGCAAGCCGATTGATGACCTCGCTGACCCGCTCACTCGTGAAGCGGTGAAAATCTGACCAGCGTGTCTCTTTGGCTCCCAAAAAGACGCCGCTTCCCTGAGGAACCGGCCAAGCCGGAATCTGCGCCGTCTCGAACGTCACGCTGCCATCGTGCCACACCGAGCGCAGGGAAACCGTGGAGTTCTTGTAGCGGGCTCGGAGCCAGTACCGAAACGCGGCGACATTGGCATCTGATAGATCGTAGCCAACCCCTTTCTCATGGAGCCACTCGCCGTGTTCCAGGTAGAAACCAAAGACACGCCCTGCGTAGGCTCCCTGTGCGACATGCTCGACGGCAGCGCGAAGCGCCTCTTCCGCCTCGCCCTCCCAGAACAGCCGGGAACCCAGGGAGATATCGCCCTGCTCTCCGCTGGCGTAGCGCACCATCTCACCTGGATTTTGCCGCACCCACGAGGCGGGCGGGGAGAAAATCAAGCGCGGCAGGACTAAAGCCTCGGGTGCGTTCTCGCTCACAAACTTGAGAATACTATCCAGAAGATCGTAGCGACGCTCACCGGCGCGGTTCTTCCAGGGCAGGTGACAGAGTACGGTGAAGAGCCGTACCCCCGCTTCGTAGGCCAGACGAATCTGGCGCTGCGCCACGGGAAGCGCCTCCTCACCCATCTCGGTATTGACAAAGAAGAGCATCGGCAAGCGTGGTTCGTCCCCGATGAGCAGCTCAGCGACGCCCTTACGGACGGCGATCTTAGTCTCGGCCAGATTGGCAAGTATCTCAGCGGCCAGAGGCACATAGACAGCCGGTAGTGGCTCCACGGGAACCGGCGCAGCCATGCCCACAATGGGCGGTGGCAGGAGAGCGGCGGCGGCAGTGGGCTCTAAGCGCCCCCGTCGCCCGCCTCGCACTCGGCGTGGCGTCCCCTCTTCCGTACTCGTGCTCGCCTCTGCGGAAGCGGCTTCCGATACCTGGGAGATCTCGACGGGACGCGCTGCAGGCGCATTGTCGCCAGAGACCATCAGGGTAGGAGCGGCAACAGTGCGGGTGCGGCGCAGGCCACGGACACGGCGCGGCGTCTCGCTCTCTTCCGTTGGGGCTTCCACGGGCGCTTCCGACTCGGGGGCAGGTGTGTTCGAGGCGTTGGATTTGTTGCCATTGCCACCTCGCCCTCGGCGACGGCGCCCGGTGCG
Source organism: Armatimonas sp. (assembly GCA_031387365.1). GTDB lineage: Bacteria > Armatimonadota > Armatimonadia > Armatimonadales > Armatimonadaceae > Armatimonas. The sequence goes on from JANNDD010000780.1 coordinate 9,189, forward strand.
CGGGTCACGATCTTCGGCGATAATGCGTTCGTCGGCTACCTCGTTATTCGTGGTGGGCAGGGGGGCCTCAGGGGCTACTTCCGCAAGAATGGCCTGAGCCTCCGCAAGTGCCACGGTCGGCTCGGTCTTGGTGCGCGTCCGCCGCCGTCGCCCCGCCGATTCGGCGGGATCAGGAACAGACGCCTTCTGCACGGCCTCTATGACAACAGACGCAATCTCTGTAGCGGCAGGCTCAGGGAGAGGCTCTGGCGCAACGACTTTAGGGGTGCGGGTACGGCGAGGCTTCGCCACCACCAGCTCCGGGGCAGCGACGGGTTCAGGGACAGCCACGGTGTCTTCCACGACGGGCACCACAGCGGGCGTGTCGGCCTTCGCACGGGTCGCACGACGTCGGGGTTTGGCGGGAGAGACTTCCGTTTCGTCAACGGAAGGGGTTGGTTCAATAGAGATGCTGAGAGCAGCATCGGGCACGACGTTTTCATCGTCGGCAGAGGCGGCAGTGCGCCGTCGTCGCATAGGGTACTCCTAGTAATAACAGTGTAATAAGAAGACGCCTCAACCAGGTAGAGTTCACGCTCACGCCACTCGAATTCGTGTAACGGGGTGGCGGACACTGCCAGGGAAGCATCTAGAAACGACATCCGCGCACCAGTGGTGCGCGCCAGCCAAGAGTATACCACGTTTGCGCCACTCGCTCTGTCTGGGTACAATCTCTTTTATGCCGGTTGCCCTTGCACCGCCTCCCACGGTTCATCTCCACGATTTTGAAGGTCCACTCGACCTGCTGCTCCATTTGGTGCGGCAAGGACGCATGGATATCTTTGACTTGCCTGTCGCTGATCTATGTGATCAGTACCTCGTGCACCTGAATGCGATGGAGCATCTGGACCTCGGGGTGGCTGGGGAGTTTCTGGTGATGGCGGCGACACTGCTGGAAATTAAATCCCGGCTGCTGCTGCCCGCGCCCCCCAAAGAGGAGTTCGACGACGAGAGCGATGCCGGGTTAGACCCGCGCACTGAACTCGTGCGCCGACTCTTAGAGTACAGCCAGTACCAGGCTATCGCGGAGACACTGCTCCAGCGCGAGGGCGAGATCCACCGCTCGTTTTTCCGTGAGCCGCTGCCCTACTCGTCGGAGTTTGCCCTGCCTCCCAAGTTTGGCGAGCTGCCCGCCGATGCGCTCCTGCGTGCCCTGGAGCGCATTCTCGCCGATGTCGGGGCGGGCGAGCGGCAGATCACGAGCATTCGTCGGCAGAAAATCACGCTACGCATGACCATGCGCCTGGTACTCGGGCAGGTGGAGAGCGCAGGCGACGAGGGCTTGCTTCTGGAGGAGCTGCTTCCCGTGCCGCCCTTTGAAGTGATCGAGGTGATCTTGCTGTTTCTCGCGCTTTTAGAGCTACTCAAACAAGGCTCACTTGAGGTACAACAAGAGGGATTCTGTACCCCCATTCGGCTTAACTTCGTCCCCGAAGACGCCCGAGAGGCCTCTCACTCCGAGACAGAAACCGAGGAAGTTCACGAGAATGCGTAGCCTTTTAGGAATGGTCGAGGCGCTCCTCTTTGTCTCCGGCGACCCGCTGAGCCTGAAAGATCTCACCAAGGCCACGGAGTGGGACGAAGACGCGGTGCACGATGCGGTTACCGAGCTGCGCCAGCGCTACCGCGAACAAGACTCCGGCCTGCAAATCGTGCTGATAGACGATGGCTACCAGCTCGCCACGCGCCCGGAGTACGGCGAAACAATCGGCAAGCTGCTCGCACCCCACGCCAACCGTCTGTCCAAGCCCGCGCTGGAGACCCTGACCATTGTGGCCTACCGCCAGCCCGCCACCCAGGCCGAGGTCGAGGCGATTCGGGGAGTGTCCTGCGATGGTGTCCTCAAAACGCTGCAAGAGCGCGAGCTGGTCTATGAGGCGGGCCGCAAACAGACACCGGGCCGCCCCATTCTCTACGCAACGACCACGGCATTTCTGCACTACTTCGGCCTCACCAGCATTGACGACCTGCCCGCACTCCCCGAGGATGCCCCCACGGAGTCGGAGCAGCAAGCGGCCCAGATCTCACTAGAGGCGGCGAGCGCCTTATGACCCCAAATCATCATCGCTTGCTCCTCGCTTCTGTTGCCGTCTGTCTCACTCTAGGTGTTTCCGTGGCGCAGGCGCGCCCTGGGCAAAAGCGTGCGCAGCAGCCTCCTAAAGCCTCGGCGAAGACTTTCAAGACAGAGGCCGAGCATGTTGCCCTGGTAAAAGCGGGGAAGCTCCCTGGCTACTTCAACAAAACAGATCTGAGCAAGCCGCCCGTGCTCTCTGCTCCCAGTGCTCTGCTCATGGAGTTCGATACCGGCGAGGTGCTCTATGAGTCCGCAGCGGATACCCGACGCTTCCCGGCCTCTACCACCAAAATTCTGACGGCGCTGCTGTTTGTCGAAAACACCCAACCCGAGGATATTGTCACCTGCAAAAATCTTAGTATCACCAAGATCGAGCCCAGTACATTAAGTATCAAGCCCGGTGAGCGTTTTCGAGCGGAGCAGCTTCTCTACGGTTTTATCCTGCGCTCGGCCAACGACGGTGGCGTCGTGATCGCCGAGCATGTCGCGGGCTCGGTGCCCGCTTTTGCACAGAAAATGAACGCGCGAGCGGTGGAGCTGGGGGCGCGTCACAGCCACTTTGTGAACCCGCACGGGCTCCACAACCCCGGGCACTACACCACTGCACGGGATTTAGCGCTGATCGCACGTGCCGCTCTCCAGAACCCCCGCTTCGCCGATGCCGTCGGTACTCCAAAACGCACGATCAGCCGCTCCATTAACTTTAAGGATTTGGTGGTGGCTTCCAAGGCGAAGAAGAGCTTCTACGATGTGGTTCTCGGTGCCGATGGTGTCAAGACGGGCTTCACCAACGCCGCACGGCACTGCTTTGTTGGCTCCGTGACACGCAACGGACGGCGCCTCCTGGCCGTGATTTTGAACGCCCCCCGTAACGCAGTCGGGGATACGGTTCCCTTGATCGAGTGGGGCTTTGCACGCTACGACGCAACAACAGTGGCGGTGAGTGGGCAGCGTGCGGCATGGGTGCCCACGAAGCTCGGGGCGGAGGCACGTGTTGCAGGAGTCGCGGCGCAGACAGTGCACATCACTCAAGATCGGCTGCACCCAAGCCCCCTCGAAACCACGGTCACACCAACCACCAACACGGCTCCCATCCAGGCCGGCCAGGAAGTGGGCGCACTGTTGGTAAAACGCGGGGGGATACTCGTCGCAAGAGTCCCGCTGCAAGCGGCACACGCCGTTCCTCGCTCTGTCGTGCGCTCCACGGGGCGTAGCCCCTGGCTCTGGATCGGCCTGGGCAGCAGTGGCCTCGCCATTCTTATCGTGCGCCAGCGCCAGCTTGAACGCGCTCGTCGTGCTCGCCGCCGCCGCCGCCGCCCGACACCAGCAGAACCACTATGAACGAACTCCCTCAAAGCTGGACAACAATCTTTGCACTTGTCGCACAGTGGCAAGGCCCACTTACCGCCGCCGACGGCCTGAGTGTGAGCGAGCTAGACGCGCTAGACGAGGAGCTAGACAAGCCGCTCTCAGCACTTGTCCGGGCCTGGTACGGTGCCGTCGGCAAGTGCGGATGGCTCAATAGCCCCGATGCGCAGCTCCACCTGACCCCCTACACGCAACTCGAAATCACCTCACTCTGGGAAGACTTGGAGGGCGAGAACCTAGCGGGCACGGAGGCAGACTACCCACGCCGTCTGGTGCTCTACGACGAGAATCAGTACCTCTATAGCTGGGTTATCCTAGAGGCGGATCTCTCTTTGCCCGATCCCCCGCTCTATATCGAGGACGCGGACGGTGTTCTGGGGACGGAGTATCTCCTGCTGCCCTCCACGCCCCGCTTCAGTGACTTCGCCGCCCAGGCACTCGCCTTCGAACTGGTCAGCAATGCGAACCATGCACTTGAGCTAGAGACACCCGAGCCACTCACCGATGCCGTTCGGCTCTTTTCCCCCATCGCCGACGAACCACTCATCCACCCTCAAGCGCTGCGCTTCTGGTTCACCGAGGGCATTATCGCCGCCACGATGGACGACACCTGGTTCTGCGCCGAAGCGCTCTCCGACGAAACTAAAGTGCGCTTCGAAGCCTCTCTGAAAGAAAAACGATAAAATGATGAAACGTCTCCTCGCTCTGCCTCTCTCGATTCTCTGCCTATCTGCCCCCGTACTTGCCCAGACCGTGCTCTACGACGCGGCGGGTGGCCAAAAAGTCAGTCAATTTGGCGGATGGATCGTCAGCCCACTTGCTTCGGAGAGCTTTGTCTCCAGCACGACCCTGTTTGACACAACGCTACCCGATAACAGCGTGAAGGGCGGCTTCTCGCGCTTCGATCAGCCGCTCAGCCGCGTGGCGGGTTTCTCCCTGGGCTTCACAATGAAGCTGGACAGTGAGACCCACGATGGCCCCAACGGCCCGGACCGCTCCGGCGTCTCCGTGATTGCAATCACGAGCGATCTGATGGGAATCGAGCTAGGATTCTGGTCGGACCGCATCTGGGCACAGTCCGGGCCAGGGTTTACCAAAGCCGAGGAAGGGCTTTTTAACACCACAGCGGCACTGACAGACTACAGCCTCCAGGTTGCAGGAACGAACTACCAGCTCCTGGCAAACGGCACCCCCGTCGTCTCGGGACTCCTGCGCAACTACTCCTCGTTTGGTGCCCCCTACAACCTCCCTAACTTTCTCTTTTTTGGCGACGACACCACATCGGCCCGAGGAAGCTTTCGCACATCGCGTATCACTCTAGGGGGCGTGGCTCCCGAACCCAGCACGATTGGTCTACTCGCCCTCGGTGGTTTGTTGGCGGTTCGCCGCCGTCGCCCCCGCACCAACACACTCTGAAACGAGGCTCTGAGGGACACATGAAATTTATTATCGGCGTCGACTGTGAAGGCCCGGCGTGTGTGGTCGGAGCACCCGGCAAGACACTGACAGACTCTCCAGACTTTGCCTTTGCGCGAAAGCAAGCCACACGCGAAGCCGATGCCGCAGCGCGGGCGTGCTTTGATGCGGGAGCCGAGCAGGTGATTGTCTGGGACAACCACGGTAGCTCACTCAATCTCGACTACGACGTGAGCACGCGCACCCGTTTCGATTTTCCGACCCACTGGAGCTAACCATCGAGCGCGTAGATGCCTACACCGTCCGCTGGCAGCTTGCCTCGCTGAAAGAGAGATTCTAAGATGCACGTCACCACTCTGGGCCGAACAGGCCTCATGGTAAGCCGCATGGGCCTAGGCTGCGGCGGTCACAGTCGGCTAGGGCTCGCCACGGGTAAAGACGAAGCCAATGCGATTGCCGTCGTTCACAAAGCGCTGGAGCTCGGGATTAACTTTATTGATACCGCCGAGAGCTACAAGACTGAGACGGCGGTCGGGAAAGCCCTGTTGCTGGCCAGAACGCCACGGGAGCAAGTAGTGCTCTCGACCAAGCTCAGCCCACAACAAGACGGAAAGTTCTCCTCGAAAGCCGAGTTCAAGGAGCGCTTCAGCGGCAACCTCGCCCGCCTGCAAACCGACTACGCAGATATCTTGCACCTGCACGGTGTAAAAGCCGATGAATACGCCTACTGCCTCAGTGAGCTGGTTCCCGCGCTTTTTGAACTACGCGATGAAGGCAAGATTCGCTTTTTGGGGATCACGGAAGCCTTTGGTCCCGACCCACAGCACGCCATGCTCAGCCCAGCAGTGACCAACGACAACTGCTGGGATGTGGTGATGGCGGGCTTTAATGTGCTCAACCAGTCGGCCAGGGAGCGCGTGCTGCTCGCGACCCGAACCAAGAGAATTGGTGTTTTGTGTATGTTCGCCGTGCGTCGCGTTCTGAGCAACCCCAGTGCCCTCAAGACGCTTCTCACTGAACTCGTCGCCGACGGCCAGCTCCCAAGTGCTGCGCTCAGTGTCTTCCCCGAGGGAGATATCACCGAGCTTGCCTATCAGTTCTGTCGCGACGAGCCGGGCATTGATATTGTGCTCTCAGGAACAGGAAACCCAGCTCATCTGGCAGCCAATGCCGCCGCACTTTTGGGACCAGCACTTCCCGCCAGCCACCGTGAGATGTTAATGCAAGTCTTCAATGGCTTAGATAGCATCTCAGGAAACTGACTTCCAACACACAATGATCGAAAATAAATTGGAGAGGCGCCGATCAGAATCGAACTGATGCATAAAGGTTTTGCAGACCGTTTTGCAAATTCCCTCTACAAGCCGCGCATTTTCCTCTACAGACCCCCTTAGATTTGGGGCCGCATTTCCAAAAACCTTTCACCTATTATACACTTTTCTCCCGCCCACTCCCAGCCCCCGTTTCCGCGCGGAACTTCTCGTCAATCTCTTATGGGATCTTCTTTGGCAAGGGCAATCCAGAGAACCGTGAGTTGAGCTTTGTAACCTTCGGGCCAACGATCGGGCACCGAGTTCCCCCATCCAAGATCAATTGCCTGACTAGAATGCAGAAGTCTATGGTGGTCCTGTTTGTCAAGACAGCCCGGGGCCGCTTTTTAAGAAATTTCTCCCCTCGTTTCGGGGACTCGGTGGACTCCGTTTCCGGAGCCCTTGCTCGACTCTTTTCAGGGCTTAGCATAGTAGATTTGAGCAGGC
>JANNDD010000198.1:0-1696 GCA_031387365.1 Armatimonas sp.
GACCCTTGTCGGGCGGGATCTGACGCGCCTGGAGGCTGTCGCGCAGGAAGTCCGCGAGCGTGGGGGGAAGCCGGTGACCATCACCGCCTCCGTGGAAGAGGGCCTGCGGGATGCCGACGTGATAGTCACGGTCACGAGCGCCGCCGATGCCATTATCGAGCCGCGCCATCTGAAGCGCGGCGCAGTCGTCTGTGATGTCGCCCGTCCGCGCGATGTGAGTACGCGGGTCGCCAAGGAGCGCAACGATGTCTTAGTGATCGAGGGGGGCTGCGTCGCCGTGCCCGGAGAGCTCACCGCCACCAAGACCACTAAAAAAGGCGTGGATCGCCCCGGTGTCCCGTTCTCCTTTGGGTTCCCTCCCGGCACCGCCTACGCCTGCATGTCCGAGACCATGATGCTGGCCCTCGAGGGTCGCTATGAGAGCTTCACTCTGGGAAAAACCGTCAGTGTCGCGCAGGCGGAGGAGATGTGGCGGCTCGCGAAGAAGCACGGCTTTCAGCTCGCAGGCTTCCGCTCCTTTGAGGAAGCCGTCACCTCAGAACGCATTGCCGCCATTCGTCTGGCAGCCGGTCGCAAGCTAGATTAGCGTCGCCTATCTCTTCAGAAACGGATTGGGCTTGAGCTCGATTTTCTTGACCGTCTGAAGATACTCCAGAACACTCTCGGAGCTCTTGCCCCCCACTTGCGCATGAAAGTGTAGGGTAAAACCGTGTGGGCCTTTGGCATCAATCAGCTTGGGCTGGAGCGTGAGAAACGCCTTCACCGCCTCCAACTGGCCCATCATTGCGGCGCAGAACAGGTCCATACGTGCCCCGCGCTCTAAAAGAAACTCGACAATGTCTCGGCGGCCCATGTGCGAAGCGCCCCCCAGCCCGGTCTCCCAGTCCCCCGCGCCCCAGTCCATGGTCGCGTTGATCAGCCCGGGCTCCTTGTCCAGAAGCTTCTTGACCAGCTCTAGGTCGGAGTGGGCGTAGATAATAAAATCCTGGGCGAGCTGCCGGTTGATCTGCGGCTTCTTCCAGGAGGGCTTGAACTTAGGGGCCTCGTAGTCCCGCTCAAACGGAGCCTCAGTCGGGCCAGAGGGCGGCTGGGCGGCCTGCACAGAAGCAAACGCCTCGGTCGTGGAGCCGAGAATCAGCCCCGTCGTCAGGGTCGTAAACCCACGTCGCGTCATTGATTTAGACATGTCCGATTATACCGCTCGCCCACCAGATCGGGGGGTACAATTCCCTCATGAAGTCTCTACTTTGCTACGGCGACTCCAACACGTGGGGCGCAAACCCGAAGGACATCTCGCGCTTCGATGATCAGACGCGCTGGACGGGCGTTTTGCAGTGCCTGCTGGGCGAGGGCTGGCGGGTGCTGGAAGAGGGTTTGTCCAATCGCACCACGGGCTTCGACGATGCTCTTGTCCCGATGCGCAACGGCAAAGCAACCTTCCCCATGGTCTGTGACACGCACCGGCCTTTCGAGGCGCTGATCGTGATGCTGGGCACCAACGATGCCAAGTCACGCTTCCGCCACCAGCCTGATGCGGCTGCGGATGCCGTGGAGGCAATCGGGAGGATGGGACATGATGCGGGGGCAAAAGTGCTGCTCATCGCCCCGCCGCCGCTGCGCCCCCCAATCTCCTACATCGAGTTCGAGGAAGAGCGCGCCGTGAGCTTTTCCCGTGCGCTCGCCCCGCTCTATCTTG
>JANNDD010000828.1:0-4117 GCA_031387365.1 Armatimonas sp.
CCAAGCTCTCCAAGGGCTGGTCGCCGCATCGTGCCCCAGAAGGCTATTTCAACATCCTCTACGAACATACCATCGAGGCCGACGGCGAGCGCTTTGTTCTCATCCAACGGGCCTGGCGGCTCCTGATCTCTGGCACTCACACCGTCCACGAAGTCATTCGGGTTCTCAATGATGACTGGGGCTACACCACCCGCCAGCGTCACAAGTCCGGCGGTGGAGCACTCTCGCGAACCTCGGCCTACAGCCTCTTTCGCAATCCGTTCTACGCCGGGTATTTCAAGCATGGCGGACAGCTCTACAAGGGCAGCCATCCAGCGATGATCACCCTCACCGAGTTCGAGGCAGTTCAGGGGCGGCTTGGCGGACAACTGGGAAAGCCCCACGCACACGAGCGGCACGTCTTCGCTTACGCGGGCCTTTTGACGTGCGCCCGGTGCGGAAAGTCCGTTGTGGCCGAGCGTCAGGCAGGAAGGTGGAAGCGCTACGACTACATTTACTACCGCTGCGGCAACCGCAATTGTGGAGCCGCTCAGATCACGGACGGTGGTGAGAAGCCCCCGCGCCGTAGCCTCCGCGAGGACATGCTTGAGCGGGAGATTGACACTTGCCTAAGCCGAATTGTCATTACTCCCGAGGTGAAGGAGATCGTCACTGAGGCACTACAGAAGTGGGTACACCAGGAGTTTGGAGAAATAGAGTCGATCTACAAGATACAAGCTCGGTCACTCGTGGAGGGCGAAAAAATGCTCTCTGAGCTGGTGGAGATGCGGCTTCGTGGCCTGATTGACGATGTGATCTTCACCAGCAAACAGCGCGAGCTGAAAGGGAACGTGAGCCACCTGCGGCTGGAGTTAGGGAGGATTCAGGAGCGGCTGGACGTGACGCGTGAAACGATAACAGCAGCGCTAGACTTCCGTCTGACAGCACGAACGGAGTTCCTGACAGGGAGTACTGAGCGTCGGCGTGAGATAGCTCGGTCACTGGGCATTTCGTTTGTTGTAGACCCCGAAAATCTTGCGGTCGTCATCGAGGTGAACCCGCTTCTAAACTACATGATCGGGCAGGAGCCCAGCTTGGCTACGGGTGATATAGGTTTGGAGATGGGTGATATTGCGTCCGAAAACGGCGTTCTCGAACCCCTAAAAATAGGCTCTGGAAGCCAAAAAAGAACCGCCCCCGAGGGAGCGATTCTTGTTGGCTGGCCAGGCGGGACAGTTACCGAAACTTTGTTCAGTATTTTCCAGCGAGTGTTAGACGGGCAGCTTTCCTTCGTGCGGCCTACCTGGTTAATTAGCCATTAAGACCCACAGAGTGTGGGAGACATCAGGAATCTGTGGAGCGATAATAACCGAACAAAGACCGTATGTCAACGAGCGTTACGCTTCCTTCTGCGGGTCACTGGGACGGGCAGGTTCCAGTAGTGCTATCAGATCGGCACGCTGGATCAGGACTTTGCGACGCCCCGCAATCCGAAACGCCTTCAGCTTCCCTGCACGGATGTAAGAGCGGATCGAAGATGTCGAGAGCTGTAAGTAGTTCGCTGCCTGCTCAACCGTCAAATAATCGTGCCCCAACCCGTCACCCATTCCTACTCTGTCTCCTATCTGGGAGAGACAGTATACGCTATTTGGAGACGGCCTCAGAATCCAAGTAGCCCGATTTTCGGGTACAAAGTTACCCGTAACAGGCCAACCCTATGGATCTGTACAACACGAGGAATTAAAAGACAAATGGGACGAAGACCGAAAGCCGCCACAGAAGCGGCAACAACAACACAAGAGACAGTAGTAGCCGCACCTGTGGTGCGCCGCCGCCGCCGAAGCAGTGTAGTGGATCATGCAGCACAGACACAGATTCTGGTGGACTCGCTACTGCGTGGCCGTGGAACCAGTGGGGCCAGTCAGGAAGAAGCACTGGCGGTGATTCTGTGGGCACGAGGGGTTCATGCAGAGGAAGCCGATTTGAAGGCTCTCACTACCCGCGTTCGCCGTGCTAAAGCTTTAAACGCTCCAGAGCGCCAAGTAGCCCTGGATCTAAACAAGTCACTGCTCAATGGGGTACTTGCGGGAACTCTCGTCGTGGATGTCACCGAGGCGGGAAGCGTTGCCTTCAAGCAGGCAGCATAGTTGCGAAGAGTGGAGGGGTGCCGAAAGCGCCTCTCCTCATACCAGGAAAAGGACTAAGCCGAATGATCGTGGTTGCATGTGTTCAGATAGACCGCAATGCGTATAAGCACACTATTTCCGAAGATTTCCTCACCAAAGATACTCTTGAAGTAGGAATTCTCTCCTTTGCCGAAGACTTTTCGCGTAACAAAAATACAATTCGCATCCTTCTCCTTGATAATAAGTCCTCGAGTGGCTTACCAATCGGAAATTTAGTCTCCCCCAAATACCATGAGTTGTTTGCCTACGACGCTGTATTCTTCGAAAACGAGATACAAATGAAGGCAAAAAGTAATTGCGGTGAAGACCCCAATAGTAAAGCCCCTTGTTCGTGTAGCGCGATTCTCCATGAGTTTCTCAGGCAGCTTTCCACTGATTTTCCTGATGAGCAGGAGATTTACCTGATCATATACCGGGCGTGTTTTAGTAACGTTAAAAACTACTTAGATAAATGGGAAGAGACTTCTGATGCTCGCCCTACGCAGATCCATAGCACAATCGGTATCTATGGATACGATCACACGGAAGTCTGGAAAGTTTTCTCGGCTAGCAGATAAATTTGGGAATCAACAGCACTAATCAACGGACAACAAGCTTTTCAAGGCAAGTCGCGACCAGGGTATTACCGACGCCGCATCTACTCACTCGCCCTTGGATCACCAGCATTGGCTCGGTGACAACGATGCTCCCTAACTGTTCGTAGACCTCGGGTGGCACGGTCACCTGGGCCAGCCCCGTCTCATCTTCCAGGGTTAGGAGTCCAGCTACTTCAGGAGAAGGTCTCTGTTTCCGTAGCAGAGTCTACGGAAAGTAGCTGGGCCAGCTCCTCGCGTCCAGGAAAAAGCTCCCCCGCCTCTACACCGAGCGCCACCGCGATCTTGGCTAGATTGATAGCAGTAGGACTATATTGACCGCGCTCGATCCCACCGTAGTAGCTCCTGTCAATCCCAGCCTCATAGGCGAAGACTTCCTGAGCGATCTTGCGCGCCTCGCGAAGCGCACGGATTCGCGCTGCTACTGCTTTGAGAAGGGGGTCGCGATTCTCTAGGGTTTTTCTCTTTTGCATCCCTACAGGATTAAAGAAAAACAGGATAAAAACCACGGCAATAATCACACAGTATAATTCACACGGGATATATGCATGGTATACTGACGCATCATTTTCGGAGTCGGCTCAGGAAACCGGAGAGCCAACAGGAGTGTATGAGATGGTCAGTGTCAAAGCGGTGAGAGCGTCCTCGGGAAATCCTATTCCCAGTTGTAAGGTGAACGTCTGGGCCGGGGGTGAATGCATCCGCTACACCAACGATCAAGGGGTAGCGGTCTTCGAGACCATCAGCCCTGGCACCTACACAGTCTACGTGGACGGAGTCGAGAAGAAAGACGTCGCCCTCATCGCCGAAGTCGTCCTCTATATCTGAGGGAGGGAATACCCATGGCAAATCAGCAACAACTCTCCCAGCAAGCCCAGGTCGTCCTCTCACTTCTCAATGACGTGGAGACCACCGAGAACCGCATCAGCACCGACTCCTCGGACTACATGTTCCTGGCTGATAGGCTCATCAAGGGGGATCTCGCCCTTGCCCAAAGAGCGGCGAGTCAGCTCTCCGGTGAGGAGCGCTCGATGCTGGTGGCGATGGCGGACTTCAGGGAAGCGAGCATTACGTACCGGCTTTTGGGCAATACACTCTCTGGGCAAGGTAAAGAGAGCCTGCGCCGGGCCGCTCGGTGCGCGGAGAGCGCTAACCGAGGATTCCCCACTGCGGCAGGCTACATGCTCCTGGGCGGGAACGCTTTTTTGCGTGACCAGCATGACCTTGCCATCGAGCTGTGCGAAAAAGCAGTCAAAACAAGCGACGGCGGAAAAGACGTTCTTGTCGTGACAAAACCGCAGGTGATTAACGGTCAGCAAACAACGAGAACGCTTGTGCGGTGTCCTAAGCATGCGGACA
>JANNDD010000850.1:0-6185 GCA_031387365.1 Armatimonas sp.
CCACCAGTCGTGTTGGTGAATATCAGATCTTTATCGCCGTAAGCCACCGTCGCATCGCGCCCGAGTGGCAGGTAACTTACCGGACGGGAGTGGGGATTGACCGCATCAATGCGCAGCCCGGCAAGTGCAGCCGCATTGAAGAGGGTTCCCGTGACCTGCGAGACGCCGCCGCCCACACCAGGGACTTTCTCCGCAGCGACGAAAACCATTGCGGTCTGGTAGCCACGTGCCTGTGTCCGTTTGCCAACGACCTCATTGAGAGAGAATGTCTCTCCCGCAGAGAGCAGCATCCCGTCAATGCTCTCGGTGGCAATGGAGATATTGTGGTTACGCTTGACCACCGCGCTGGTCTTCGTGGTGAAGCGAGCCAGAATTCCTTTAATTCCCTTGAGCTTCTCGACAGACAGATCCGGCGGAGTCTTTTCCAGTGTGACCAAAAAGCGCGTCGTCGTTGGATCTTTTGTCACTGCCTCTAACAGGCGCTGTGCGGTGGACGGGACATTGAGGGTTCGCGCGTAGGTGCCTGGGATAATCTTTATGGTTTTGTTAGTGGCAAGCTCAGGATGTGCGCCAATGGCTTCCTGCTTAAAGGCAGGAGCGAGACGCTGAAGTGCTGCCTTGAGGGTAACAAGATCCGCTGTGAATGTGACGGGAGCCGAGGATGCAAGCCGAAAACCCAGGTCATGACGTGTGCGAACCACGGCGTTTTTAGTGCCATCGGTGAGCGTAATAGGTACCTGGAGCCGATCTAAGGCCGCCGGCTGTGTTCCTGAGGCAGTCGCCTGGCCTAGAGCCGAAAGACTAAGAAAAACGAGCGAGTAAAGAATCACGAAGAAATCTCCTGACGACAGGATGAGCGATTCGTGAGGAAGGTTCCGTGAAAAGACCCTTTTTAGGGTCTTTCACCGAAAGTTAGGAAGGGCCAAATATTCGCCGTTTCGTGAGCAGGCCCCAAGTACATCGTCTTTAGGGAGGCAAGCTGTGCTTAACTCAAAGCTACACGAAATCGGGTGACTCACGGCACCATTGCATCGATGAGAGGCATCTTCTCGGGCCACGTTACCTTTGGTTGAGGTCGTATCAGCTGGGGTAAGGCCAGGTGGGACTCGTCGGACAAAACCTGATCGAGAAACTGACCGGTGTAGTAGGCATCGTCGGCATCAGCACAGCCCCGAGCATCGCGTTTGGGCAGGAGATTCCAGGTCTTGCTGCTGGTCTTTACTTTGAGTTGCAGCGAGCGGTAGTCAGATCGAGGCTGGCCTTCGCGACCGATACGGCTGCAGAAACGAAAAGGCCCGAGGCCATAGTTCCGATCCGGCCACGAAATTGGCATGGTGGGCCAAGGCGACGACAGACTAAGTGTGCGCCGGGTCGGTCCCAGAGGCAGGTGCAAGCCGATGAAGGCGAGATCACGGCTTCCCTGCCAGGCGCGTACGGAGATATCGATGCCACCGGTTGGGCCAGACGCGACCCAGGGGGCAACCTTTAGCGCTCCCGCAACCATTTTGTAGCCATTTCCCAGGTCCGTCGCCGTCTCCCAGGTCGCCTCCAACGTTGCGAACTTCTTCAGCTCATCAAAGACGCTCGGACGGGAGGGATTGTACCCACGCGCCTCGACGATCAGAGAGCGAATTCCGCTCGCATTGCCTTCGTCGCGGTAGATAGCAGCGATGTGCAGCGTGTCGCCGGGAGCAATCTGCTCGGCATCCATCAGGATGGCGGCAACGGCAACGGTGCCATTCGACTTACGCTCCGGCCCCTCCAGAATCTGCACCGACGATAGATCCGTCGCCTGTGGTAGGTCGTCGATACGGTACGAACCCGGCATCCGGTAGCCAACCGGGAATTCCAGATCGAGGGTCTGCACGAGACGCTCGAACCGATCAAACGTCTCCGCCCTGCCCAGGTCTTTACTCTCCAGATACCAAAGGAATCGGTGGATCGGTTCATAATCCATCAGGAGGTTCTTGCGCAGCGGTGGGAAGCCTGGAGCGCGCACCACGATCTCAGCATCGAGCGGCATCTTCACGCGAAAGCGACCCCGTGCCGAAAAAGACTTCAGCACACGATCATCGCGGCGGATCTCGACGATACCGGCACGTTCCTGGCCCGTCTTAAAGTCGTAGATGCGGCCACGGACAGTAGTCGCGAGTGGCGCACGCTTCTGCGGAACGGGCTTCGCGGCAAAATAGATAGGACTGGCGACGCCGACCTGCCAGGATTTGTCCTCCCCGAAAACCCGCACGATGTACCAACTCGCTGCGCTCTCGGAAATGGTATGTGTCAGGTGGACTTCCGCCTCGTGCGGCTCCCAGGTCTTGACAACAGTCCCGTTTCGGATCAGCTCGATCCGCCCGATACCGCTCTGCTGGAGGGTGAAGGCGTGCTGCGGCAACCAGGCGTCGATTCGTACCGTGCGGGGCTTGCCATCCAGGGGCAACGTCGCTCCGCTGATCGCTTCGTCGATGCGGAATTGGAGGAGTGGCCCGGTAGTCGCCAGCGTTCGGCCCTGACGGACGGCGTCGGAAAGCGTCGTATGGTTCACCTTGCCGCCGGGGCCGACATAAAAATACGTCGCCCAGAAGCCCGGCGCGTGCATTCCCAGGGTCGGGCGGTCGAACGTGGCATCACTGTCAGCGAAGACTGGCACGAAGAGACCACGGTTGAGGAGGTTGAACCACAGCGCGTAGGCGTCTTGATTGGCAGGCTCGTCACTCAAGACACTGAGCCCATCAAAAGACGGGCCGACAAAGGAGTCGAAAACCAGCTCCCTTGCTAGGTTGTTGCCGGGAAAGTCGAGCCACTTTCCCTGATACTGCTTCTGGGGATAGTAGCGCAGTGGGTGGACATAGATAGTGGTACCCCCTTGCGCATGGATCGCCCGTGCCGACTTAAAGTAGGGGGGCTCATTGCTGACAAGAAACGGATTGGTGACGCCCAGCAAGGTCTGGTGGCCAAGCAGATCCTGTGGGCGCTCGCCCCCGAGCAACAGGCGGAACGTGTCTGTGGAAACCTTTGCGCACTCCGCCTCATAGCCCGCAAGATCGAGCTGCCCGGCACCGACGAACTCTTGGACCACGTAAGCGAAGTCCAGCCCGTTCGCCTCGCAAGTGGTGGCGACGTCGGCGTAGCTGGTCTTACGCTGGTTCTCGCCGTGGATCATGTGGACATGCGTATCTCCAGCGACCCAGCCGGCCGTGCGCATATTAACCACACGCCGCAACTTCATCTCAACCGTGAGGCTCTTGCCCGCCTCGACTTCCACCGTTTGCGTTTCCGCCCGGTACTCCATGCCATGCGCTGCGGTCACCACAGTCTTTCCCGGCGGCAGCGCGAACGTCTCCGTACCGCGAACAAACACGCCGTGGATTTCCCTATTCGGCCAGTCTTTTGCAGAGACGTCCAGACGGTCGCCGGGGTACTTCCCGTCGCTGCTCAGCACCACCAGACGCGCAGGCAGTAGCTGATTGGTTTCAGCATCCACCACGCGAACGGTCACCTGAGCAGTTGATCGTCCGATAGCGGCAGGCACGAGTGAGAACCCCAGGAAGAACAGCGCCAGGATAAAAGCGATGCTACAGAGGCGGCGGTAGATAGGATTGTTCATCATTTTCTTGGTTGCTCTGGCGTGAGCGGCGCGAACCGACGCGGCTCTCCCCCAAGTTGCTGATGTTCCCGAACGCTCCGTGGCGAAAGAGTTTCAGGGATCGTGATCGAGTGGGATATTGGCTTGAACCGACGCAACTACTGGGTTGCTCCCGCCTTCTTCACAAGCGCGATGACAGCAGGGTTGCCTCCGATGCGCGCCCAGTCCAGCACCGAGCGACCGTCCTCATGCAGCTTGTCTAGCTTCCCGCTCTTGCGAATCTTCTCCGCGCCTTCTTTGTCGCCCGTGAACTGCGCCATCCCGTACAGCTGACGCGTGCGATCATCTCTCGCTCGGACATTCGCCCCTTTGGCAATCAGCAGCTTCACCAGCTCCGGCTTACCGGCCCCCACTGCTCCCATCAAGGGAGTCATGCCCATCGCGTCACGCGAATCGACGGGGCTTCCTTTAGCCAGAAGTAGCCGGGCAAGGGCGACGTTTCCGGTGTTGCATGCCCAGTGCAGGGCCGTGTTACCAAGGGGATCCGTGGCCTTGACGTCCGCGCCGGCCCGAATGAGAAGCTCGACGATCTGGACGTTACGCCCTAAAGCCGCGAAAACCAGGGGAGGTATGCCTTTCATTTCCCCGCCCTGGGGCGCGGCGTTCACCTTAGCCCCCTTCGCGATCAAAAGCCTCACGACGTCGAGGTGATCCTCTTCTATAGCTCGACCGAGTACCGTCGAGCCGTCTGCATCGGGCGTGTTCGGATTCGCCCCCTTCTGAAGCAGGAACCGGACGCTCTCGATGTCGCCGCGGCTTGCGGCATTGGAGAGCATGGATCTTCCCAGAGCGTCCCGCGTGCCCGGACTTGTCCCTTTCGCGAGCACGGCATGGACGGACTTGAGGTTTGTGGGCTCGGGCGCACGCGGCTTCCAGACAGAGGGATTCAGGAACAGGCTCGCGTCCGAGACCAGGTGGGCGTTGCTCCCATCGGTATTGACCTGCCAAAGACTAAAATCTGTTCCCGCGAGAAAGAGCAGGCTCTTTCCATCTGGCAGGTATGTGGGCTGCTGATTGTACGTGCTGACCTTCGTGATGTGCAGCGAGCGCAGGTTAGAGCCGTCCCGATCCATGATGCAGATGTCGTAGCTGAAGGGAGTAGTCCTGTCTGAGATAAAGGCGATGTCGCGACCATTTGGAGAGAAGTCGGGCTCGCTTCCAAGCGCCCTGCTGCGCTTCCCCGGCTTCGGAAGTGGCAACAGTATCCTGGGCTCACCGCCAACGCTGGCCGACACCTGTAGGATGGTGATCATGGAGCTGCCGCTCTTTTTACCCAAGCCATCCCGATCGTAGGGCAAGTCCGCAGCGAAGACAATATCCTTGCCGTCTCGGGAGAATTTGGGGCGACCTGCGGAGTAGTATTTCTTGGTTGTGAGCCGCTTCAGCTCCGTGCCATCGGCGCGCATTACGTGGATGTCGTAATCTGACCAGATCATCCCTCCCATACTGTAGCGGCGGTAGCGGAACGTGCGCGTGAACGTGATCCGGGTTCCATCAGGTGAGTAGGACGGCTGGGAGTCGCTGGCCTTCGCCTCGTTTGTTAGGCGGCGCGTGGTCTTATTCGCCAGAGTGAGCTCGTAGAGAGCGGAGCCTGTCTCTCCAGATGCGCAGGCACAGTAGACGATCTTCGTGCCCTCGGGAGAAAAGGCAGGGCTTGCACATTGACCCGTCCGCGTGAGCCGCGTCACCTGGTGCGTCTTGAGATCCAGCAAATACAGGTCGCCGTCGGTGGCGGAGAAGGCGATCTGTCGCCCATCCGGAGAGACATCGAACGTCACGGTGTGCTCTTCCTTCTCGGCATCTGCGCCCTTCTGCCAATCTACAACGAGAGTCATCGGTTCCTCCTTGTCTAACTATCTATTGGCTAAGTGGAAGTCCCGGTCGCCATCCGTGTTGGAAGCTGAATCGACGTCAAGAGCGGGATCAACCTGGTTATCTTTACCAGTACCTACGGCATTGACATCGGCGTCAGACTCGTCGGAGTAATCGTCCTCTGTCTCCGTGGCAACAGCCTCGTCCTCGAAGTCGTCTTCGGGAGCAGGAAGTAAGTCGGTCATACGCCCATCGGGGTCTTCTTCGTTCTTGTCTCGGTACTCCAGCTCTTCGAGCGCCTCTTCGATGCTCTCAGGCGAACTGCCAGTACCACGCTCCGAAATCCTATGCTCCAATTTCTCGTCTATCACAAATCACCTCCCCGAAGACACCTTCATGTCCTATTTCCAGTCAAGAGGTATAGGTACTGCGATGGGAATAGGTTCCGTCGGCCTCTTGAACGGGAGAGTTTGTCCTGTCCATCAAAACTCAACTCCCCACATGTTCTTTGGTACGAAGATTAGGTAGACGGGTTTCTCGCACAGCAGATGTCTACGAGTTCAGGGAGCGGGCGGCGCAACTCGCTCCCAACCAGGGTGCTGGCAGGAGTAGCGTTTTAACGGTCGATTTTGTGACTAAGGAACTCAAAAGTTGAGGTGTCTGGTAAAGTAATCTTGGTAGAGACGACAGCGGAGCGATACCGCATCGGCGGACTCTCCAGCGATGA
>JANNDD010000215.1:0-8558 GCA_031387365.1 Armatimonas sp.
GGCAAAGGGAGAATCATCGTCTCACCCTTGGAGGCACAGAGCGAACCCGCGCACTTGGAGAGGCTCAAGCTCGACATCTCGGAGGTTTGGGGAGCCACGAGCCTGCTGGACATGCTCAAAGAGACCGACCTGCGCGTCAAGTTTACGGAGCTGCTCAAGAGTGCCACGACGGTGGAGAAACTGGATCGTCGCAGCATCCAGCGCCGCCTGCTGCTGTGCCTCTATGGAATGGGAACCAATGCTGGCCTCAAGCGGGTGGCCGCTGGCAATATCGAGGAAACCTACCGCGAGTTGCTCTACATTCGCAGAAGGTATCTCTCCCGTGACGGACTGCGTGAAGCCATAGCCCAAGTCGTCAATGCCATCTTTGAGACTCGCAATCCTGACCTTTGGGGCGAGGCAACAACGGCCTGTGCTTCGGACTCCAAGAAGTTCGCTGCATGGGATCAGAACCTTTTAACCGAGTGGCACGTGCGCTACCGAGGGCCGGGCATCATGGTCTATTGGCACGTGGACAGAAAGTCCGTCTGCATCTACTCTCAGCTCAAAAGCTGCTCCTCCTCTGAGGTTGCCGCCATGATTGAGGGTGTTCTGCGGCACTGTACGCAGATGAGCGTTGAGAAAAACTATGTGGATAGCCATGGTCAGAGCGAAGTTGCCTTTGCTTTTTGCCGCTTACTGAACAACATTGACCTACTGCCTCGCCTGAAAGCCATCTCACGTGCCCGGCTCTACCGACCTGAGTCTGAAGCCGTTTATGCTAATCTGTCCAACATCATGACCCGTCCGATTCGCTGGGATCTGATTCGCGAACACTATGATGAGCTGGTCAAGTACGCCACCGCACTCAAGCGGGGAACAGTAGACCCCGAGACACTCCTGCGCCGCTTCACTCGTGAGGGAGCACAGCCTCCGGTTTATCAGGCACTGGCAGAGCTGGGCAAAGTACGAAAGACGATCTTTCTGTGCCGCTACCTCGCCTCCGAAGCACTTCGTCGTGAGATTCATGAAGGGCTCAACGTCGTGGAAAACTGGAACAGTGCCAACGGGTTCATTTTCTTCGGTCGTGGCGGGGAAGTCTCCAGTAATCGCCGTGACGACCAGGAGTTATCCTTGCTGAGCCTACATCTTCTTCAGGTGAGTCTGGTCTACATCAATACCCTGATGGTGCAGCAAATGCTCAAGTCGGAGCGTTGGCAGAATCGTCTCAACGCGGAGGATCTTCGTGCCCTGACCCCACTGTTCTATGGTCACGTCACGCCCTATGGCACCTTCGATATTAATCTCGAAACCCGTTTGGCTTTGGAGTAGCACAAAGAAAGAGGTGGCGAAAAAGTAATCTTTTTCGCCACCCTAAAAACGCACCGATTCGTAGAGGGAAAATGATCCCGTTTTTCAGAGGGTTTTTCGCCACCCTAATCGAATGTCTTTCCATGCGTGTTGCCCTCTATGCTCGTGTCTCTACCCACGACCAGCAAACCCTACCTCTTCAAATAGAGGCGATGCGTCAGTATGTCACTTCGCGAGGCTGGATGATTGCTCGCGAAGTTACCGACATCTCTTCCGGGGCCAAACTACGCCCCGAGCGCGAAGCCCTGATGAAAGCGGCACGGCGACGTGAGATAGATGCTATTTTAGTCTGGCGGCTCGACCGCTGGGGACGCTCCCTGCCGGATCTGGTGGTGAGTCTCAAAGAACTAGGCGAACTGGGGGTGGGTTTTCTCTCCTTGACGGAAGCCCTAGACTTAACCACTTCCACGGGTAGAGCTATGGCGGGGCTATTGGCTGTCTTTGCCGAGTTTGAGCGCGACATCCTCAAAGAGCGCGTCAAAGCCGGAATCGCCCAGTCCCGAGCAAAAGGAAAGCCACACGGTCGCCCCGCCACGACGCAGAGAAAGCAGCAAAAAGCGCAACAGCTCTGGGCGGAAGGCAAGAATAAGTCCCAGATTTCCCGCGAGCTGGGTATGAGCCGAAGCTCCGTCCGAGCCTTACTGGGTGAAGCGAACGAAGGAAAGTGTTAGAAGATGGCTGGCAAGAAGAAAGAGAAGAAAAGTCCCTTGGCAGATGCCTATCCCAGCGTCTCTGATCTAGTGCTGGGCGATGGCTATGTTGAACTGGGCTACGACTACAATACCCAAACCTATGCCCGTGCTCTCGATGAAGGAGGCATGCTCTGGAGCGGCGGCGATATCAACATGACACTGGAGGAGCTTCTGGAGGCTCTCGAACAGGGAATTGCCAAATCCAACGAAGAGATAGGGCGCTAAAGCTAAGTGTCCCTTTTTAACAGCTATGTTTGTTCAGGGCCAAGGAAGCCCTGGCAGAAGCCGAGCGGCGGCGCAAAGAGAAAGAGGCCAACGACAAGCAGTTCCGCGATGATGCGGCCAGGCGGGTCAAAGATGCTCAGGATCGCCTGGCCGAGATCACATTGCCCCCCATCTTGCAAAAGCAGCGCGATGCTCGCCAGAGGTTCCAGGAAGACAAGTACTACGGCGTCCCGGGCGCTGAGGCGCTGCTCCAAGGCACCCTTTGGAGCAATGCAGGGGAGGAGGCAGGAAAGCAACTTAAGGACTTTGACCTCTCTGAGATTCTCTCCTCTGGTGGCCAGGATGTATCAAAGGGGCTTGCGAAGATTCAGCAAGCACAGCAGAAGGCATGGGCAGCGCGTCTCAAAATGTTCATGACGTCGGACGTGAGGGGAACCGTGGATTCGATTGGTGCCACCATCAACGGCATCAAGGCGGGCCAGAAATCGGATAAGAAAGACAATCAGTTCGAAATCCGGCAGGTTCGCGCTACTCTGGAAAACCAGGTCGCGCCCTCATTTGGCAATATGTTTGCCTCACTAGCGCAAACCATGGACAGCCTGGTGAAAAACTCCCCACGAGTTCGCGCAAAGGCGATGGGAGCAGAAGCTGCTCGCGATGCGGGCCGGATCGGGTCTCAGGCGTTCATGGACTTAGCCCAGGGCCGCAACGTGATCGGTAACGCTTTGGAGCGGGTCAAGGGTGAGGTCTTCGGGGCCATCGGTGAGGAGATCGGGCGCGGCGTGGAGCGCTCCCTGCGCAAGCGGCTCAGTAAGGTCTTTGAGGACGCGATCAGCGAGGGCGTAGGCAAGAAGCTGGAGGGCGCTCTGGAAGGCTCGCTCAAGGGGATCGAAGCAAGCGCCGGAGCGATCCTCTCCGCCTCGTATAACCTGGTGGCTGCACTCTCCCGCAAGAAGAAGTTTGGTATTGGAACGGCGCTAGGGATTGCGGCAGGTCTGCTTATTCCGGGCGCACAGCCCTTTTTGCCAGCCCTAGCCAATGCGGGCAACGCGATTGATAACAGTGATTGGAAAGGCTTGGTGCTCGCGGGCGCTTCCACTTATGCGGGGAGTCGCCTCGATGTGGGCGGTTCCCCGGCCAATACCAGCAGCACCACTCTGGGAGCTGGCACCACTGCCACGAGCAGGGGGCGCTCTATGGTCATCGTCAACCACTACGGCAACATCAACGGCATGGAAGATCTGGAAGGCGCAAGCCAGCGGCAGGGCCGG
The DNA here is from genome assembly GCA_031387365.1 of Armatimonas sp. Lineage (GTDB taxonomy): Bacteria > Armatimonadota > Armatimonadia > Armatimonadales > Armatimonadaceae > Armatimonas. Next base: position 3,539 of record JANNDD010000215.1, read on the forward strand.
GCTATCGAGCGTGCCCTGGCCTTTTCATAGTCCGGGCATCGGCCTGTAGCCGGGGTGACTTTATTTTTTAGCCGGGCGGTCATATCGTGACAAAGGGATGATTTGACACATCTTCGACACCAGGCTGCGCACGTGCGCGTTATGGGGTATGACCAATCTGGCCGAATCTTCGGCCCCCCCGCCCGATGGTTCGGCACACCTAGCGCCTCCATGCCGTTCGAACCGCAGAAGTAAACTAAAGTCACCCCAGATGCAGACACCATGAGAAAACCAGAACTCACTCCCGAGCTGATAGAGCACCTGCGCACGCGCCTGGTGGAGGCCGAGCGTGAGCTGACCTTCGCCCAAGAGAATGCACAAGCGGCGGATCGGCTCCGAGCGGCGGGCGTGAGGGCCTCCACGCGCTCTCTTTTGGGCATGATGGCCCTCCTTGCTCTGAGTGGATCCAATGCCCGGCTCAGGAAGGCCGAGCTCGATATCAAGACCATCCGCAAGTACCAGCGCTGCGGGGCGCAGACACGGAAGGGGAAACCTTGTCCGTGCAAGCCCGAAGAAGGGAAGCTGCGCTGTCGATACCACGGAGGTCTTAGCCGCGGGCCTGTCTCCGAAGCTGGCCGGGAGGCTATCCGGGAGAGCAACCGACGGCGGGCACAGAAGCGGCGGGAAGAGCTGGCCAGGCAGGGCTCGAGCTTTTAGAGGCTTTCCCGGTTTCCACGTGGAAACTCTCCGCACAGTGAAGGTTCGAACCTTCACACACGCCCCCCAGCGCGCCGGACGCACTTACCCGGCAAGGAGAGACCACAAAGACATAGCCCCAAAGAACCCAGGCATAGCCAAGCCACTCAGAACCATCTTCCTGGAGCTCACCCCGAGCGAAGCCGCCGCTTTGGTTGCTCTCCTGTCTCGCTGGCCGTCGCGATCGCTGGCAGCCACCACGGGCCACAGCCGGGCCACTTTGCGCCGCTGGTACCTCCGGATGGCCTGGCAGGTCAAGCGGCAGGGGATCGAGCAGCACGACGAATGCCAAGCCAGAGAAGGTAGGGCTCTGCCTCGTGACTGATCGAGCACAGCAAGGAGATCGAGCACAGACCAGAGGCCAGGCACAGCAAGGAGATCGAGCTGGCCACGTGCTCACCTTGACCCTTGACGAGCGCGATCTGATCCTCCTGGAAGGATTGCTCACCACAGGGCGCTCTAGGCCGCTGGCCAGGCGCATGGGGCGCGATCGGGAGACCCTGAAGCGCTGGCAGGATGGACTAAGGTTCAAACTCAAGCTCGCGATCAGGCGGGCCGCGCGGGAAGGTCAGAAGAAACCACCGACCGAGTAGGCTCCTCAGAAGCCGGTATATTTCCACGTGGAAACTGAAGCATGGTGGAAACTGAAGCATGGGCGCTTCAGGAACTGAACAGAGTTCAAAGGGAAAGAGCCACCCGGTGACGGGTGGCTCTTCTTACTTGCGGGCCTGGCCTACTCTGCGCCAAAGGTGCGCTTGGGGTCAAGCCAGCCCTTCAGCAGCTCGGCCAGAGGCTCCTGCCCACTCTCACGGGCCTGGGCAATGGCCTCCGTGACGATTCGCCGGTTTTGATCGCTTGCGCCTGGCCGTGGCTCTGTGCCGCTGAAGTGCGAGGCCACCAGCTCAAGACCCGCGAGAAGGGCGGGGCGGAGGTCTACGGGCAGCTCATCGTAAATTGCCAGCATGCGGAGGCGATTAGGATCGCTTTTTAGGACCTGGTGATCGGTTGGAATGCTCACGATACGCACCCTTCCTCTGCCCGGATCTCGGCGAGGATCTTCTCCAGCTCCGTCTGTGGTCTCCCCTCCGCTCTCAGGCGCTCCAGCTCGGGCAGCACAATGGCGCGGGCCTCGGTGCGTTGCTGATCGCTCAGGAGAGGGATGCCGTTTTGCCCCTCGGTCATGAGTCGCACGACAGCAAGGAGTATTGCCCTCTTCTCGGGAGTGAGTGAGCGTACCTGCTTGATAAAACGGATATCTACTTTGGTGAGCTGCGCGGTATTCTGAACTTGCACTTGAAACTAGACCTTTCGATGTGTCGGGAAGCTTTGCTTCTCCGTGGCCCGTGAGTGTTCGTTGCACTCACGGGCCTTAACTCTTTTGCCCTCGTTGGGGCTGTCCTGCGCCTCGTTGGGCGCTTCTGGCGGGCCGGGAGGGTACTTTTTCCCATCCCGGCCACCCAGAGGGCTATTCTGTTCCCTCCTGTCCTCCTTTCTCTTTGCTGGTCGGAAACTTGACTGAGAACTCTTGCCGCTCCTCGGTGCGGGTGAAGCCTGGCAGGATCTCGCCGGTGGTCTCGAAGTGCTCTGCGGCATGGGCGCGGAAGGCAGCTTTGTCGAAGCGCTCGACCGCCTCTGTCGTGATGGTCGCAGGAGCCACCAGGCGGGCCGTGGTGAGTGCGTCGGCCTCGCTCTCGATCACCAGGCGGCTTGCCACGGTACGAAAGCCCGCCGTCCCGTTGAAGAAGGTGATGCTCTTTCGCTTGCTCTTGGCTGTCTCCAGCTCCACCCTCACCAGGTTCTCAAACTGGCTCTGGTAGCGTCCTGTGAGGCTGTTTCTGTCGGTCTCCAGTTGGCGGAGCATAAGCGCGGCCTGGGCCTCGATACGCTGCCGCTCCGCCTCGATGTTCGCCAACTTCTTCAAGTACCATTCGCCGTGTTCGCGGGTGGTGATGACGAACTGTTCGCGTTTTGTCTCGGGGAAGCCGAAGGGCTCGGGCGCTTCGGTCTGCTCAGTGGTCTGTGTCTCGTTCATCGTCTTGTCTTTCTGGGGGAGCTGGTGAAGGCTCCCCCGTGGTCTTGGAGCCTAGTACCAGGCTCCTACCGTGTCGCTGAGGTTCATGGCCGCGATCTCCTCCATGAAGAAGCGGCCCTCCTCGTTCGTGTCGAACTCTGTCTCACGGGCCTCTACGCTCTCGATCCATGCCTGGTAGCGCTCAGTGAGGCAAATATGTTTACAATAATTGACCTTCTTGAACTGCTCACATCCGCAGTAGCCACGGGTTCCGATGGTGGTCTGTGTCACGTAAAAATCACCGCTGGGCTTGACTACTTTGAAGTTTCCGGGGACAAGTCCGGCGGTCACGTAGTAGCCACGGGCTTCAGCCTTGTCTGCGTTGCGCTCGGCTACTTCGATGGCGGCGGGGGTGATGGTTGCGTAGAGGTTCATTTCAGGGTTCCTTTTCGGTTCAAGCTATCTCGCTTGGGACACTCATATATTATCTCATAGGAGTTAATATGTCAAGAGAAATAGGAGATTATTTTCCACTCAAAAGAGTTATTTATTTCCGCCTCTAACCCTTGACGTATTAACTCCTATGAGATAATATATAGACATGGAAAAGACATGGACATACGGAGAGCGCGAAGTGCTCTCCGAGCTGGAGATAGAGGCCCGTGAGGGCTTCGAGACCGACACAGAGGGAGCCTGCCCCGAGTGCCACGGGAGCGGGCTGGAGGGAATCCTGCCCGACGATACCGAGGTGAGCTGCCCTCACTGTGACGGCTCAGGAAAGGAGGGATAAGCGATGCAAGAGCAAGAGTGCCCCGTGTGCAAAGAGAGCTTCACGGGTGGGGTGCCCGGTGCCCCTGTGGACGGCTCCAGAGAGCGGTACTGCTGCGAGGAGTGCCGAGGCCAGGCCGAGCGATGGGAGAATCAGCGGAGGGCCTACCCCGGCCATTGGATGCCGCCCGACCCATTCCCCTGGGACGATCTAGCTGACCCCTTCGCAGAGTAGAGGCAAGGCCCTGGCGAGAGCTGGGGCTTCAGGAAGTAGGAGTCTATGAGAGTACCACCAGACCGAGAAGTGACCATCTATGCATTAAAGCGGGAAGGTCATGCTGCCCCCTATTACATCGGGCAAGCTGTGGACGTTGAGAAAAGGCGCAAACAGCACGGTGTGAAGCCTTCGGAGATAATCGACCTGGAGAAGGTTCTCGCTGCCGATGCCCACGCCACGGAACGCGAATGGGTACGGAGAGCGCTTGCCCTAGGCATTGACTTACGAAACGATCATTACAATACGGCGAGGGAGCGCACCTACCCTGCCCGACCGGTGGTTACGTTTGGCCCTGCTCCTTCCGGTGTTATTTATTGCTGGCTGAACATCAAAAAGGGATCAAATACGGTGGAAGGCTATTCGTTGCGCTGCGATACGGAAAAGGGTGATTCTGCGAGCGCCTGGAAGGCTGTCTCAGACATGGGGCAATGGTTGCGAGACATGGGATACCCCGAGCTGGCACACCGCCCGCAGGAGTGGGCACAAGGGCGAGTAGAGAGAGGCAAGTTCCCTCCCGAGCCGTAAGGCAAAGTTCATCTTTCCGCTTTTTATCTCGCATGAGTGATTATATGATAAACTCCTATGAGTTATTTTACAAGGAGAGAGACAGAATGAAAGATGACTTTGTGGGCATGGCGGATGCTGCTAACTTGCTTCAGGTTGCGGGCCCACGATCCGCCCGAACCATCATAGAACGAGAGATAGAGCTGGGAGCTAAAATCGAGTACTTGAAGGTCACAGAGCGGGCGTATGTGATCCGACGCAGTGACCTTGAGAAGATTATCGAGAAGCGTAGAGCACTAACAGCGGATGGTACAGGGAAGGTGAACCCTGGCCGTCCGAAGAAGGCAACAGAGGAGATAGCCAAGGTTCCCGCTGGTAAGAAGTCGAAAGCCGCGCCGGTGGCCGCGTGATCGCTCCCGAGCTTCAGAAGGCCGCGAAACACTGCGCTGATGCCGAGGAGCTGGCCCGCACTGCCGCGCTTTACGTCTCAGGCTCTGGTGATCTCCAGAAGGCTGAAGAAACCGCGCTCTGGGCTGGCAGGGAGTCTGCCGCCGCGCTCGCTCTCCTGCGTGGCCTCGGTGCCACCACGCCGACGCAGAGAGCCATAAGAGCCGCGTCTAACCCCCTGGCCGAGCTCGCCCGCTTGGAGAGCTCAAGCTCTGAGGCGCTCGCGCTGCTCGATGCCTTGCGCACGGCTCACCAGCTAGCTGAGGCGCTCGATGCCA
>JANNDD010000020.1:0-1658 GCA_031387365.1 Armatimonas sp.
TGGAGTTTCGGCGAGTCTAGCTCTCTCCATTCCCCCGATTTTGGCGATTTGCCCCTGTAGGCCTCCAGAAGGCGATTCTAGAGCCTCTACCCTCCGGAAAGGGAATCGCTCCACCCAGAACACTGTAGAAACTGCCAAAACGGCCGATTGGGTAGTAGGATAGGAGAGTATAAATCAGACAGTCCTACTAGGATCGGCTTATTTACCCTTATTTTATCTGGTATTCTGGCATGGCTTTCTGGTAATATGGTCTGTAAATCTGGTATACCAGTCTGGCATTCTGGCTATATGGTATACTAAAAGCACGAAAACACCCCAGATAAGGACTCGGCGTTTTGGCGGAGACAAGGCTCTAGGAGCAGAGCTTCTACGGGGCAGCTCGCGTAGAATCGCCTCACACGAGGCTAAGGCTTTTATCAGGGCCAGAGCGAGAACGGGTGCTCTGAGAAAGGATTGGAGACGGGTATGAAGATCATTACCATCACGGGCTACAAGGGAGGCGTCGGGAAGAGTACCGTAGCCGTTCACCTCGCCGCGTTCTTCAGCAAGAAGGGAAAGACCGTACTCGTTGACGGAGATCCTAACCGAACGTCCGTCGCTTGGGCGGAGCGCGGTTCGCTCCCCTTCGAGGTCGTGGATCAGCGCCAGGCTATGAAAGCTGTTGCAGGCGCAGACTTCATCGTGATTGATACTCCAGCCCGACCCGACTCAGACGACCTCAAGGAGCTGGCCAAGGGCTGCGACCTGATCATCCTGCCCACCGCGCCCGACGTGCTGAGCCTACAGCCCATGCTGGAGATCTGTCGTGCACTCCCTGGGGCCAAGTACCGAGCACTGCTGACCATCGTGCCACCCCACCCCAGCCGCGAGGGAGAGATCATGCAGGCAGAGCTGCGTCAGGCGGGTATCGAGGTCTTCGATGCCATGATCCGCCGCACCGTGGGCTTCCCAAAGTCGGCGCTGGCGGGCACCACCGTGGACACTCTCGATGATCCAAGGCAGAAAGCGGCATGGGGTGACTTCGAGAGCCTAGGCAAAGAGATTCTCACTCTCTTGAAGACTGAGTAGGAAGAAACAGGACAGATATGAACAAGCCAAATGAGACGAGCAAGCCACGTTACGCTGATATTATCCAGAAGGCGAGAGAGTCGGAAGCTGCTGAGCCAGAGCAGGAACTAGAAGAGGCAATTGCGCTACCAGATAGCCAGGCAATCGCGCTTCAAGCAGCTCCAGGCAAGGTCGTCGAGGAGATGGTAAACCTCTCGATCCGGGTGCCTAAGCGCCTGAGGATGCACTGGGTAGCCGAGGCCAAGCGGCACGACACTAGCATCACCGCGGTCATCACAGAGGCGCTCAACGCTAGGTTTGGAACACCAGGATAGTTCTCTGGAAGCGTTCTGGGAGCCTTGGAGATGCCAACAAAGCAACCAGCAAGAACTGGGGGGAGCGGACATCCAGAGGCAAACACTTCCCTTTTCGTCCCTGAGTCACGTCACCCTTTGCGAAACGACGGTCAGGCACGAGTTCAGCCAATTTCCCGGCTCCTGAAAATCAGATACCGTAGAGGGAGTCTCTCTCAGGGAGTGTTTGCCAAACTCTCGTTTGAGGTCTTAAACTTTTATATGGGGACACATCAACTATCCAGGTGTGGCGCAGTA
>JANNDD010000025.1:0-1171 GCA_031387365.1 Armatimonas sp.
TGTGTACTGTGTCCAGAGCAATGGACCAAAGCTGCGCTCGGGAACCCCCTCTATTTTCTCCCCCTCAGCCTTGAAGTCCGTGTAGCGCCAGCGGAGGATCGGCTGGTTGTTGCCCTCCGGCTGGTTGCGCGGTGCCTCGGCCAGGAGCGCGATATTTCCGTGCAGCGCCGCCGCATCTAACTTCGCCCCAACGCTCGCCGTTTTCTCGCCCTGTGTCCCCCGGAGCGTCGCCGCACCGTCTGCCGCCACGCTCAGCTTCAGCGTGACGGGCAGCTTGGCATCGAGCGCCTCGGTGCTCAGTACCTCGCCGAAAAATAGCTTCCCATCGGCGCGAATCCCGGCCTCAAGCTTGTGCCGGTAGTGCCAGAGCGCGTGGCGAAAATCATCGAGCTGACCGCGCAAGGCAAAGGCAAACCCCGCCCGCACCGCCGACGCCTGCGCGGGGGTGCCGTCTAGCCGCACGGTCACAGAGAGCGTGAACGCGCCCGGCATGTCGGTCAGCGCATGGGTCAGCAAGTGAAGCAAGCGCCCCTTGGCCGCCAGCGCCACCACCTCGCCACTCTCTACACTCCAGTCCTGGAGTGGTGCCGCCCAGAACTCCGGCCCCACCCAGCGGCGGGTGCCCTTCCAATCACTTTGAAACATAATTAAGCTTTCGTTATTCCAGCACAAACGCGACACTGATCTTAGCGCTGATGCTGATCGTGCCCGGAGCAAAGGTAGGTGTGGTGCCGTCGCTGAAGCTTGCGCCATTCATCTCCGTTCGTTGGAAATTGATACTGTTCATATTGGACCAAGCAGGTGTTAATTCTGTGTCTGCATCCTCAGTAATGCTATAGGACTTGCCTACCTTAGCTCCAAGCTCCTTGGCAAGGGCCATGGCTTTCTCCTTAGCAGCATGAATCGCTTTGGCACGGGCTTCATCGCGAAATTTTCTCAGCTGTGACGTCCGCAGGATGGCTTCCTGCACCCCGGTCGCGCCCATTGCCACAGCCACAGCCGTCACATCAGGCACTTTCTTGATGTCGTGGAGCGTGCAGGAAACGCTCTGGGAGACCTGGTAAAATGTCACCTTCCCGGTTTCCTGATAATTGCCGTTCGTATAGTTTGCTCGAATCTGACTCTGCGACGACTGGAGCTCCGCTTCAGCCACACCAGCGGCTCGCAGTGC
>JANNDD010000231.1:0-3667 GCA_031387365.1 Armatimonas sp.
GAGTTTGAGAACGGTATCCGGCTCGACAGCGATGCCGCACTCGGGGAGCGGCGGCAGGAGATCTTCCGCCACCAGATCGAGAAGACCATTGAGTTCCACTTCAAGGCCCAGAAGCGCCTCCGCAAACACGGCGTCAAGGTCCTCTCGCTCTTTTTCATTGATCGCGTCGCTAACTACGTCGAAGAAGACGGCCTTATCCGCAAGCTCTTCAACGAGAGCTTCAACCGCCTCAAGAAAGACCATGAGTGGGCCGACGAGTGGAACACATACGACACTGAGGCAGTGCAGGCGGGCTACTTTGCCCAAAGCAAAGGAGCCGTCGTCGAGACCCGCGACGTGGACGAGGAAAAGAAGAAAGCCCCGGACAAGCTCGCGGAGAAAGCCGCCTTTGAGCTGATCATGCGCAAGAAAGAAGTGCTGCTAGGGTTTGCGGAGCCCGTGGCCTTCCTCTTTGCCCACTCCGCGCTCCGGGAAGGCTGGGACAACCCCAATGTCTTCCAGATCTGCACCCTCAACCAGACCGTCAGCGAGGCCAAGAAGCGCCAGGAAGTCGGGCGCGGGCTCCGCCTCTGTGTCAACCAAGACGGCGAGCGGCTCTTCGGCGACGAGATCAACATCCTCACCGTTATCGCCAACGAGAGCTATAAGAGCTATGTCTCCGAGCTTCAGAGTGAGTACCGCGCTGCCGGGGAAGAAGCCCCACCACCACCTAGCGACGCCAGCCGCGCCAGTGCCAAGCGCAACAACAAAATCTACACCAGCGACCCGTTCCAAAAGCTCTGGAAATCTCTTGCCCGGCCCGTGGTGCCACACTACAACATCAACACCGAAGCCTTGGTCGAGGAGTGCATCGCTAAGCTCAACCAGCACTCCTTCACCCTCCCCAAGATCGTCATGGAGCACGGCAAGTTCGTCCGCACCAAGTACAGCCTAACGGTCACCGGCGACGCGCCACCCGATGCCCGCCTTAAGATCGAGCGCGACGCCACAGACGGCGAGGAGTGGACTTATGCCGTAAAGCCCCGTCCGGGCCTGGATCTGGGCCGCCGCGACGACCGACTCAAGGGCCTGCGCGTCACCAGCGTCGCGGGCCAGGGCGACGATCTACACGTCACCTTCGGCGGCAACCTCGTCGTCGAGCGCAACGATCCCTACGAGTGGACCAGCGAGGGGGGCGTCGAAGTCAGCACCCGCGAGATCATGGCCTCCAAGGGCAAGTATCCCGTCGGCAACCTCCTGGCTCGCGCCGCCAAAGAGACCGGCCTCACTCGCGCCACGATCAACCGCATCTTCCAGTCCATGCACAATGACAAGGCCGCGTTTCTGCTCAAGAACCCCGAGAGCTTCATCAGCGCCTTCACCAGCCTCGTCTCCGCCGTCCTCGCCGACCACATCGCCAGTCAGATCAGCTTCACCGCCACCAGCGGCGACGGCACGGAGTACGATATGGAAAAGCTCTTCCCACCAGAGAAACCCTTCCCCCAGCGCGAACTGCTCCCCGCTGGCCCCAACGGCCTCTATGACCAGGTGCAGAAAGACTCCCAGAACGAAGCCGACTTCGTCCGCATCCTCGCCAGCGATCCGCAGCTCATCTTTTACTTCAAGTTCCCCGCAGGTTATAAAGTCCCACTCCCGCGCCAGATCGGCAACTACAACCCCGACTGGGGCATCGGTCGCAAAGACGACAAGGGGCTCACCCTCCTCTACATCCGAGAGACTAAGGGCACCGAGGACATCGAGAAACTCCAGTGGAGCCACGAAAAGCGCAAGATCTACTGCGCTCAGAAATACTTCGCCGCCCTCGACCTCGACTATCGCCCGATCAAAGGCACCAACACCCAGTGGTGGGAGCGTGCTGTCGTGACTGCGGGAATGATGGGGTAAGAAATGGATTCGGAACTTCCTCAACCTTTGAGAGACTTAGCACTGGCGTTTGAGCAGCTTCTACGAGAGCCTGAGATGAGCCAACGTGTTGCACACCACATTGTTCATGTAGGACCTGAAACTTGGTTGTCCATGGAACTTGCTTTCTTGGTGAATAGCCAGGAAATAGAAGAATTAAGCGGATGGCGAGCAGTGCTTGAGCGTGGGAAAGTAGATGTCACACTTATCCCTGCCGAGGTCGGTACACAGCAGGTTTTCTTGGAGCTGAAAGTAGTGGATCGTTCTTACTGGGGGGACGCATGGACTGGTATCTACAATGACCTTGCGGGTAAGCCAGCGGGTCCTGGGTGCTCCAAGGATAAGCCACCAGCGACGGTCGCGATTTGTTTCGTTGTGCAGCCTAGTTGTAAAACCGCTTCGCGCACCCAAGCAAAAACGCTCAAGGTATGGGAAGAAAGGTTCTCTTGTCTTCCTAAAGCGATTGGGGAAAGATTCGTTCCGCTCTTGGGACAGCCCCCTTTGAGAGTATAATGGTCCAGGAAAATCGGACAGTCAAAAGGGCTTTTCTAAGAAGTTTAGAAAGCCAAAATAGACACCATGAGAAAGCAACATAGCCCGGCCTTCAAAGCCAAGATCGTCCTCCAGGCACTGCGAGAAACAAAACCCCTCACACAGGTCGCAGCAGAGAACGAAGTACACCCCACCCTCCTGACAAAGTGGAAGAGCGAAGCCGTCAACTCACTGCCCGAAATCTTCGAGCGAGGAGCCAACAAAGAGAAAAGCACTCAGGAATTCGAGAGACAGAGCGCGGAACTCTATGAACAAATAGGAAGGCTCAGCGCACAGCTAGCCTGGGTGAAAAAAAAAGCTGGCCTCGGAGCTGACACGAAATGAAAGAGTCAATCTACTCGAATGGGGACAGACAGCCGAGCTACCACTTACTCAGCAAGCCGAGCTGCTCAGCCTCTCACGTGGGCACCTCTACTATAAACCCGTCCCACCAGATGAAGAAGAGCTCAAGATCAAGCGACGCCTGGACGAACTCTACACCGAGGCTCCCTTCCTCGGATCACGAAAGCTCGTCACCCTCTTGGCGACGGAGAACATTCTGGTCGGAAGGCACAGAATCCGAGACTATCGCACGCAAATGGGACTCGAAACCCTCTACCCGAAGCCAAATCTGTCTAAACCAGGGGCGGGGCCGGAACACAAAATCTATCCCTATCTGCTCCGAAACCTCGCCATTGATCGCCCCAACCAAGTCTGGGGCGTGGACATCACCTACATTCGGATGGCCTCAAGCTGGATGTATCTGGTCGCCTTCCTTGACTGGTACAGCCGATACGTTGTCGCCTGGGAGGTCTCAGAAACACTCGAGCTGCCCTTCGTCCTGGACTGCTGCCACGAAGCGCTGGGCAAGACGGTGCCGGAGATTATCAACTCAGATCAAGGGAGCCATTTCACGACTGAACGCTTCACGAGCTGCTTCACGGCGGCGGGAGCGAGAGTCTCCATGGACGGTCGAGGCCGCTACGTGGACAACATTTTCACCGAACGCCTCTGGCGATCTGTCAAGTATGAGGAGGTCTACCTGAAGGAGTACAACTGTCCCCGCGATGTCCGGCAAGGACTGAGCTGGTACCTATCCTTCTATAATGAGCGCCGTCCCCACCAGGCGTTGGGCAACGCTACGCCTGCTCAAATCTACTATGCTAAGCCCTGAAAAGAGTCGAGCAAGGGCTCCGGAAACGGAGTCCACCGAGTCCCCGAAACGAGGGGAGAA
>JANNDD010000114.1:0-3469 GCA_031387365.1 Armatimonas sp.
GGTGAGCTATTGGCATTTATTGAAGGTAATCGCCTTGGTCAAGTACGTACGGGAGCGGCAACCGGTTTGGCTATCAAGCACATGGCTATCCTAGAGACTCCGACAGCAGCACTTTTCGGAACGGGTTTCCAGGCAGAGACGCAGGCTGAAGCACTGGTGACAACTCTGCCTAATCTCCGCGAAGTTCAAGTCTACAGTCGCAATGTCCTTGGGCGTCAGCACTTCTGTCAGCGTATGACCGCGCACCTAAATATCCGCTTCACTCCCACGGAAAGTCCTGAGGCCACCGTACGAAATGCCAAGGTAATTGTCACCGCAACCAGCGCACGCGAGCCGATCCTGCAAGGCAACTGGCTCACTCCCGGAGATTTTATTGCTGCCGTGGGAGCCACCCGTCTCTCCGCCCGTGAGATAGACGAAGAGGCAGTTGCACGTGCCAGTGTGGTTGCCGTGGACGATGTGAGCCAGGCGCAGATGGAAGCCGCGGAGCTACTCTTTGCCTACGAGCGACGAAAATTTCTCTGGAAACGCGCAATCCCCCTCTCCGCAATCGTCATTGGGCGCGCTAAGGGCCGCCCTGACAAAGATGCGATCACCCTCTTTAAGTCGCTTGGGGTTGCACTGGAAGATATCGCAGTGGCTGCCGTCGCCTACGAGAAAGCAAAAACTCTGGGGCTTGGGCGCATATTGTGAAAGCAATTCTCACCCTCGATCTGGGGACGTCCTCGACGCGTGCCCGCCTCTACGATGCCGAGACGGGCGAGCCCCTTGCGGGCACCACGTCCCAGCTCAGCCACCTACCTCAGACAACTGCTGAAGGCGCTTCGACACTCGATGCCGATGCGCTGGTTCGAGAAGTGGCGGACTGTGCGCAGACGACATGGGGGAAAATGCCGCCGGGCTGTCAGCTACTGGGTGTCGGGCTGAGCTGTTTCTGGCACTCCGTGGTTGGGATTGATGCGACGGGAGCTGCCATTACGCCCGTCTTACTCTGGAACGACCGCCGAAGTGCGGGCCATGTCGCACGGCTCAAACAAGAAAACCCAGCACTCCCGAACCAGACCGGCTGCCCATGGCACACCAGCTATGTCTATGGCCGCCTCGCCTGGCTTCGTGAGACAGACCCCGCGCTCTTTGCCCGCTGCCAGCAGTTTGTGACGCCCGTCGCCTATGTCCTGCGCAAGCTCGTCGGCGCAGCGGGCGAGTCCACCTCAATGGCATCGGCATCGGGGCTCTGGGATCAGACACAGCAGGCGTGGCTCCCCGAGTGGGCCAACATTCTCCCCCCCATCGTTGACAGCCCTGTCTCGGCGGAGAGCTCCCCGTTCCTGCCGCAATCTCTGGCCCAGCTCCCCTGGTTTGCCCCAGTTGGGGACGGCCTGGCATCGAATCTGGGCTGCGGCGCGGTGAGTCCTGAACGCCTAGCTCTGATGATTGGCACGAGTGGCGCTATGCGTGTCCTCACCCCAACAGCCCTTCCCCACCTCCCCGACGGGCTCTGGCGCTACCAACTCGACCAAAATCGCTACGCGCTTGGGGGTGCACTCACGAACGGTGGCTCGGTGTGGGCGTGGCTAGAGCAGACTCTCAAAATCTCCCGCCCTCTGGATGGCCTCGCGCCCGACAGTCATGGCCTAACCGTGCTTCCATTTCTGGCGGGCGAGCGAGCCCCACTCTGGCGCGACGACCTCACAGCGGCAATTATCGGGCTGAGTGCCGCCACAACACCCGAGCAGATCGCACTCGCTCATCTGGAAGCCGTGGCCTACCGGTTTGCCGCGATCCGCGAGCACCTGCGGCCCGTCGCCCCAAAGGCGGAGCTTATCGGCACGGGCGCGGGCTTGCTGGCATCGCCTCTCTGGCAGCAGATCCTCGCCGACGTGCTGGGCGAGCCCATTCTAATCAGTAGCGAGGAAGAGGCATCGTCGCGCGGGGCCGCGCTCTGGGCACGCGAACAGCTTGGTCTGGGCCGCATCGAAGACGCTCCCCTCCCCGAGATTCTGCACCGTGTCGAGCCGAACTTCGCCCACACCGAAATCTATAACGAGGCACGCCAGCGCCACGAGGCACTCTTAAAACTGCTCTGCCCCGTCAATAATTTATGACATGAAAAAAAGAAATCCTCCCTTCCCATGCGCCCTATTGCCCCCCTCGCAGTACCAAACCTGCGCACAGAGTCAGACGAAACACTTGTCAATGTGCCCGACGGAATCACGATTTTCTCCTTCACAGTAACTTACGATGCCATTGAGGATGTGTACGCGACTCGTGTTCCCGACGATGACAGAGATAAAATCCACAAGCTTGCGTTTGGCAGAACTAACCCCCATAAAAAGATTCCTCTCCTGAAAGAATGGATCGAGCGCTACCCAAACTTTCCGCGCCTCTATAACTTTCTCAGCGCTGCTTATGTTGCCGCCAACGACTATCCCTCTGCCAAGGCTCTCGTCCTGGAGACCTATGAGCGCTTCCCTGAGTATCTGTTCGCACGAGTCAACTACGCAGATACCTTACTGCGCAATAATAGGGAGGACGAGGTTGCCGCACTCTTCCCGGAAGGCTGGGTGCTTCCCTTGATATTTCCAAATCGGAATATGTTCCATGCCACCGAGGTGACGGGCCTCGCAGGGGTAGCCGCACGTTATTTTCTACGCCAGGACAATGGCGACCAGGCAATGATCCATATTCAGACACTGCTGGAAGTGGGTGGCAAAAACGACCCCGCGCTCCCCGTGATCCTCTCGGAAATCCTAAAGTATCGTCTACGCAACGGCTTTGAGAAAGACAAACTCTCAGCGCTAACCGCGAAGCTTCCGTTAGGTCGGTTGCTCACAGGCCGATAAACTCTGACAGCGACGTTCCTGCTGCGAGAAGATGCTCTTTCGCCGTGGCGGCCTCCTCAAACACGGCAGCGAGGAGGTCGTCCCAGGCATAGTACAGCCCGGCGATGTCCTCTATGTTAGCTAGAAAGCGTCCGGTGGACTCGCTTCCCGGGGGGATTTCTCCCAGCCCTTGGACATCGGCCACAAACGTGGGGGCATGTTGAATCGCTCCGGTCTGCGTGTCGGTGAGGATAAAATGCCCCAGGCAGATCATGCGCCCGAGAGTCGCGCCTGCCTCCTCAAACGCCTCACGCCGCGCCGCACCTCGGGCGTCTCGCCTGGCTCCAACCGCCCGCTGGGGATGCACCAGCCGCGCCCAGGAATCTCCGCCAGCACGATCTTGTCCCCATAGAAAGGGAAGACCAGCGCCGCTGGCATCGGAAAACCATCGGAGGCGTAAGCAGCAAAGGTAGCCCGCTCCTTACGCCAGATCACAGTGGGAAAGCCCATTGCTTAAGTTTACCAGGCATAGCCCTCGGGCGAGGGTTTGTGTCCTGGGAAAATCTCGTCGAGCTTCTTGAGAGTCTCCTCACTCAGCGCGATCTCCAGTGCCCGCAGGCTACCATCCACCTGGGCCAGCGTCCGTG
>JANNDD010000234.1:0-1513 GCA_031387365.1 Armatimonas sp.
CTTCCCACTGCCCACGGGCTTTGAAGTCCAGCTTCCCCTCAGCGACTACATCACCCCGCGCGGTGTTCGCTTAGAGAAGAATCCCATCAAACCCGATGTTGAAGTTGCAAGCGCGACTCCGACAAAAGAGGAGGCCACGGACCCATGCGTGGTCGCGGCGCTCAAGGCTCTAAAGTAGTAGCCCTCATGCCGTATCCCCACCCCAAAGGCTATGTCTGCGCCCGCGCCAGTGAGCCGATTGTGATTGATGGCGATCTGACAAAGCCCGTCTGGCAGGCCGCGCCCTGGAGCGAAGATTTTCTCGATATCGAGGGCGAGACTCGGCCCGCACCGCGCTTTCGCACCCGGATGAAGATGCTCTGGGATGACACATTTTTTTATATCGCCGCCGAATTGGAAGAGCCCGATATCTGGGCCACACTCACCGAGCACGACTCCGTGATCTTCTACGACAACGACTTCGAGGTCTTTCTGGACCCCGACGGCGACAACCACGACTACGGTGAGTTTGAGATGAACGCACTCAACACCACGTGGGATCTGCGCCTGCCCAAGCCCTACCGTGATGGTGGCCCCGCGCTCAATGAGTGGGAGATTGAGGGTATCAAGACCGCCGTGAAAGTCTTTGGCACCCTGAATGATGCCCGTGATCGTGACCATGGCTGGACTCTGGAGCTCGCCTTGCCCTGGAGCGGCCTCAAAACCCTTCAAGGCGGCGGTTGCCCTAAAGTTACGCAACAGTGGCGCGTGAACTTCTCACGGGTCGAGTGGGACATCGAGCCTGTGGATAACTTCCCCTACCCTGTGGATAACTCGATTTTGCCTGTGGATAACTCCGGGAAAATCCCCGCACCCTACCAGAAAATCCCCAGCACGCCCGAGCACAACTGGGTCTGGAGCCCCCAGTGGGCCATAGACATGCACCGCCCCGAGTTCTGGGGCTATGTGCAGTTTGAGGAGACCACCGAGACGCCCTTCCGCCCCGACCCCGAGTGGGAATCCCGCTGCCACTTAATGGAGCTCTACCGCGCCGAAAAACGCCCCGAAGGCTGGAGCGCCACCCAAGGCAACCTCACCGTCACCCACGACTCGCGGATTCGCCCCGCCGGTTGAAACCGGCGTCTGCAATGGCTTCGTTCCTCAGCCGCAAAGCCCGTTCCGGGCTACAAAATTGCGCCCCCCTTCACGAAGCCACTGCAGACGCCGGTTTTCAACCGGCGGGGCGAATTCGGGAGTCGTGGGTGACGATGAGGTTGCCGTGGGTGGCGCTCCAGCCTTCGGGGCGTTTTTCGGCGCGGTAGAGCTCCATGAGGTGGCAGCGGGTCTCCCACTCGGGGTCGGGGCGGAACGGGGCATCGGGGGATTGTTCGAACTGGACATAGCCCCAGAACTCCGGGCGGTGCATGTCTATGGCCCACTGGGGGCTCCAGACCCAGTTGTGCTCGGGCGTGCTGGGGATTTTCTGGTAGGGTGCGGGGATTTTCCCGGAGTTATCCACAGGCAAAATCGAGTT
>JANNDD010000156.1:0-2419 GCA_031387365.1 Armatimonas sp.
GAGCGAAGAGCCGCCCGTTCGGGTGCAGGTAGGTCAGTAGCCAAAGAAGGTTCTTAGCTTCACGCTCCGGGAGTGCGGCTAGTAGCCCTGAAGTACGCAGGGTCTCCGAGACGAAGAGCCTCGCCTCGGGGTGGAAGCGCGTCCCCCGGTCGTTGGTTGGTGTCTGGCGGTGCTCGATGACAAAGGGAGGCCGCGATGGATATTGTGGTGTCTGGTCTGGGTGCATAGTACATAAAAGTTAGGGGTGGAGCGTAGGAAAGCAGGCCGTAGCCTCCTGGCTACGGTGCATAGCTAGGAAGCTACAGGCAATCAGGTTATGAAAAGCCGTGTTTAGGCGCGGGTAAGCGGGCGGGCTGTGTGGCGGTTCTTTGAGCGTGAGACGACCTCGACTGTCACGAATACCTCGGGGCGACCAAGGCAGTCGTCTCGGCTATTGCCCTTCGCGGTGCGCGTCAGGCGCTCAAAGAGGGGCACGTCGAGCCCTCCGTCCTTCGTGACTCCTACTCCATGCTGGATGAGTAGTGCTAGGAGCTGATCGCCCGCGATCAGGCGGATGGGCAGCAAGGGCGAGATGAGATTCTCGAAGTGGATCGAGGAGGACACAGGGCCGGTGGTGATGAGAAGTGCTTCGCTCGCTCGGCTCCGAATTGCCACTCCGCACAGCTCGTCGATATGGCGCTGAAAGAGGCGGGAGGTACTGTCAAACTGCTTGACCTGTATGACCACGCGCCGTGGGGTAAGTCCACCAGGCAGAGCGGCCAGCAGATCAGTCCCGCCAGAGTGATTGCGCCCTTTCCAATCGCTGCGGCCTGCCGCAACCACCTTTTCATAGCCGAGGCGCTCCAGCAGCAGAGCAATGAGGCGGGCATAGGCATCGAAGGGAAGCTCCAGCAGTCGCTGATGCAACAGCTCTGGTACGGTGGCGTGCTTCGAGAGAGGATGACCGGGGATGCTGTCATAGGGGCGTTTCGTGAGGGATTTACTCCGGGCTTTGGATTTGAGATCTCGGATCTTTGGTAGTACGGTGTTGGACATTGGCGAGGCTTAGGCTAAAGATTAACTTCCGGGGCGGATGGGACTTGCTTAGAGGCGGAACCACTCCCCGTTTTTTGTGTGATCTCTCATTGAGGTACCCGAGACCAGTCGCCTGGTTTCTGCCGTCTCCAGCGAGTCCGGAGGGTATCGGTGAACTCGCACCAGGCCTCGGGTGGCAGACAACCCAGGCAGTCCATCAGCTCACAGCTGGAAGGGGTTGGGTAGGTGCCATTCGTGCTGAAGAGTTCACGGGCATCGAGCGGCTTACCAAATCGAAACGAGATGGCTTTGGTGATTATTTCCACGACAACATAGGAGGGGCTGACCTTACCTCGGATGAGGCGCGAGATGGTGGAGGGGGCAAGCCCCGTATCGCGGGCAAGTCGCGCCGCCCCATTAAAGTTGTAGTAGGGCACGTGAAGGATGACGGCCCGTAGCCGATTGGAGATACCGATGACTTGGTAGCCTGCGCCGGGTGATGCAAAAGGGCTTATGCGGTTTGGCATGGGAGTGGTTCGTTTAGTGGGTAATGGATGCTATGTCTCTCGCGCGACTTGCTCATCATGACCGAACGTATACCGAAAATGCAACGAGCGTTGCATGAAGGTGTTGGACAACACAAAACGCGCCGCATTGACGACCCTATGCAGCGCTAGTAGGGGGCCACGCAACGCTGCTTGCCCTTGTCTCCCCCGTTTGAGATGCTCCTCTGGCTCCAGGTAATTCCTTGGGGTAGGAGGAAAATCATGTCACGTATCCCTCGCTACACAAAATACAAACGCTACACAACCTTTCGGCCTGGCGAGCTGGAAGAGCTACTCAAAAAGACCGCCCTCAAGAACGGAGCGGTTGCCGATGTTCCTAACGCTTGGGATGTGAAACACCGCAGTCCGCTTCACCTTCGCTGGCATAACTACTGCGTCACCTTCCCCGATGGGACGACGGGCACCTGCCACTACACCCGGCAAGGACCAAAGTGGCACATCATGAAGTACGAGCACGGAGGAGGCGAACTGCCGTTGGCGTACCACATGGATACACTTAGTCGTGACGCGGCCAGCATCGAGGCCATGTGCCAGGAGAAGGCTCTCGTCGCTTTCGGTTATGCGATCAGCCAGGAGCAGAAAGACACCAAGCGCGTCCAACCGCCTTGGACAGGGTACGGAAAGCGCAAGGCCGATCCCAAAACCTTCCAGCTCTCTCATGAGCGGGCTATCGCTCTGGCCGGGAAGTACGCGTTCTGCCTAAAACTCTGTCCCTCAGGAAGGCTCATCGCGGTGAGCGGCACCTTTGAGACGCTCGACGAGGCGAACGCTGCTTGGCGTGAACGAGGCGACTCTGACCTCATCGTTGCCATCGCAGTTCGCTGGGCGCGGCGCTGGAC
>JANNDD010000159.1:0-8510 GCA_031387365.1 Armatimonas sp.
GCATCGGAGTTGAGGAGCAGCGCGTAGTCGGCGTCCAAGCCCTCCAGCGCCACATTGTTGCCGCCGGAGAAGCCCGTGTTCTCCGTGAGCGCGATGAGCTTGACGTCGGGGAACTCACTCGCCACCATTTCCGCGCTGCCATCGCCCGACGCGTTGTCCACCACGATGGTCTCCCAGCCGCGGATGCTCTTGAGGCACTCACGAAGATCGTCCTTCGCTCTCCAGCTCACGACGCAAACTCTCAGGCGTGGTCTCGCCCCCGTCTCTTCCAAGCGATTTCCCCCAGCGCCCGGTTCGTCGCCAGGCGTCCAGCGTGATCGCCACTGTCGCCAGAGGCCGTAGCGGGTCACGCGCAAAGTGTTTCTTTAAAAAGCGCAGCCAGGCCCGCCGCGACTCCCAGACAGCAGACCGCCGAACGCGCTTGGTAGTTCCCCCGTGCCCGTGCTGCACCACTGCCTCCGGGATATACCACGTTTCCAGCCCCGCCCGTTCCGCCCGCAGACTCCAGTCCACATCGTTGAAGAACAGCGGAAAGCGCTCATCCAGCCCCCCGATCTTCTCATAGACGGCTCGCGTGAACAGCAAACACGACATCATCGGCTGCGGCGCAGGCCCTGCTTTCTCGTAGTCAAACGCCAGCCGCGTCCAGCTTCCCGAGATCGTCGCAAGCGGCGTCGGAAACGCCCGCACCGACTTCTGCACCGAGCCATCGTCTGAGATAAGCTTCGCTGCCACAATCGCTTTTTGCGCCCCGATTAGTTTGTCAATCGCCCCCGCCGTCACACACGCATCGGGATTCAGCAAAAGAAAATAATCACCCGTCGCCGCTTTCAGTGCTTGGTTAGTCGCCGCCGCATAGATCAGATTCTCTGCGTTCGCGATCACCCGCACCTCAGGAAACTCCGCCGCCAGCATCGCCACCGCCCCATCGCTCGATGCATTGTCCACCACAAGAATCTCCGTCTCACCGCCCGGCTGGCTCCACGGAAACTCCCGAAGCGTCGCCAAGCACTCCCGCAGATCAGGAGCCGTGTTCCAGTGGACAATAATCACCGACAGACGCATCGGGCTATTATAACCGCTCAGGAGTCCGCCGATTGAAAGCGGCGTCTAAGAGCCTGCGGCTGAGAAATCGCTCCGCGATTGGCGAAGCTATTCTAGGCCGAACTTCTCGGACTCCAGCAGGCGATTCATGTTTTCTTGACGCCAGCCGATCTTGGTGATGGGGAATCGCTCTGGGCAGAGGTCATGAAGCGCTCGGGCTGTATGTCGAAGTGTGGAACCAATTTCTTCCAGGGTCTTGCTTTCTTCGTAGAGCCGCTTGAGGAGGGCATAGAGCCGATCAATATCAGCTTCAGGAATGGGAGAGGGGAGCCTGGTGAGGTAGTCGGACGGAATCCAAAAGAAGCTCAGGAGATCGTCGGCTTGCTCGGTTTCCGGGTAGGTGCCGCTCGGGAAAGAGCGCTTCGCGGTGGCCCGTTTCTCAATCTCTGGGAGAACTTGTCCTAAAAATAGGTGTGCCGCCGGACTTGTCCAATCCAGCCCCATTCCTGAGCGGCCTTTCTCTCTTGCCCACTCCCACTCAGGGGTGCTGAGAAGCCCACGTTTCTCCCCATGATAGCCGATTGCGCCCTGCACATAGAAATGGGCCTGCTGCTCCAGTGGCCAAGCAAAAACCTCAGAACAGAAGGTTTCATGCGCCGCAATCTCTGCATATGTCTCCTTCATCATCCACTCCTCCATGCCTTTGGAGAGACGATCTGGGTTGTTGTCGCGGACGATAGTGAGAGTTCTTGTATCACCGTCACCGATGCCGAATCCTACGGGGATAGGTTGGCCACAGATTTCAGCAAGGGTTCCTGATTCATGAAATTTGCGGATCAGCGCACCGCAAACCTCCAAAAACCACTGGAACTTTTGCTCACTCTCTTCAGCCTCGTTATGCATCATTGGAGAACTGGGCTGATTTCGCCTCCAGAGAAAGAAAGCGTCCCGCAAGGCTCGGCCTTCAGGATCACCGGGATGGAAGCTTGCTGGATCGTAGTCCGCCGGGTCTTCATCGTTGTCGGGGCAGGGATGAGCGCAAAGCCATGGTTCAAAGCTAGTGATGGGGTTCATCCATTCTGGTGACCAGTATCCTCCCGGTTCAGAAGAATAACTCTCCCCGAGGCAACTCTCTCGTAGGCACCCCATAACGTTTATGCTCGGAGAGCCCGGCTCGTCTTCATACAGAATTAGCCCGATCCAGATTCCGTAGATGTCGTCGAAGCCTTTCCAGGTCTGGAGGGCCTCGACGAGGCGTGGGTAGAGATAGTTGAGGAGGGCGTCTTCGGGGTTCATTCGGGCTTGTCTGTGCCAGGGATTCTTCGGTAGAGAGCGGCGACGGAGAGGGTGATGCTCAGGCAGTGGAGGGGGAAGCTATCTTCCCGGCGGGAGAAGCTGCGGTACGTCCAGTCGGTCTCAGGGTTGGTGCGCTCGAATACCTCGACGAGAGTTTGGTCTTGGGCGATAAGCAGATAGGCGCGGAGGGAGGAGAGCTGCTGGTAATGAAGCCACTTCTCGACACGGTCTTTGTGCTCCGTGGAGTCGGAGAGTACTTCAACGAGCACGAGCGGGTTGCGCAGACTGCCGTCGTCGTCAAAGAAGGCATCGTCACAGGCCACGCTGGCATCGGGATAGAAAATGCGGCCCGCTTCGAACATGCGCACTTTCTGGTCGGAGTTGTAGGACTGACACGTGGTTTCGAGGAGCTGACGGCCTGTCTCAATCAGAAAGTTGCTTGCAATCGTGTTGTGAGTAGGCGAGGCTCCCGCCATGGCGACGATGCGGTTGCCGAAAAATTCACTCTTGTGCTCGGCATCTTGCTCACGGCGTAGATACTCTTCGATAGTGACTGGCTCTGGGAGCTTGAGGGCGTAGGACATGGCGCTTTATTATGCGCTGACTTTGCTTGGCTTGTCCAGAAACTCGCGGAGGCTTTTCTCACCGCTCTCCGTGCGGGGGCCTTCGGTGCGCCAGAGAATCTCGCCTTTGGGAGTGACGATAAAGGCGTAGATTTTCTTTTGGTCTTTGAGGCCCAGGGGCTTCATGAACGCGCCCTTGTCGGAGTAGATCGTTACGGTTATAGCGCGGGTGGCGGGGTCGGGGATGCCGCGACGCATGCCGTTGTTGATAAAGCCGCGTGCCAGACCGATGGTCTTGCCGATCACGGGGAACTCGTAGAGGCGCAGCGTGGGGTGTGCTTTCATCAGCTCCTTGGCGAGCGGCACCCAGGTGTCTATCTCGCGCTGCTGGTTGCGCTGGAAGGCCACAAATACTAAGTTGCGCTCGCCTGCGAAGTCCTGAGGAAAGCGCAGCTTCTTGCCTTCTAAGTTATCGGCTTGGACACTTGGGAAGGTCGGGGGTGGGGGCGTTTGCATGATGCTCCCCACAACGCTAGTGTCGGTTCTCTGGTTCCCGGTCAAAGAGAAGGAGGGGAGATTCTTGAGCGGTGGCGAGGCGGGTGAGATAATCGGTGCGGGAGATCTCTTTGGCACCAAGCATCGCAAAATGCGGGGTCATGGTCTGGATATCAATCCAGGTTGCGCCACGCGCTCTGAGATGCTCGATAAGAAAGAGGACGCAGAGCTTGGAGGCATCACTGATTGTGTGGAACATGCTCTCGCCGGAGAAAACACCACCTGCCGTGACACCGTAGAGCCCGGCCACTAAGTGATTGTTCTCGTCCCAGGCTTCGATACTATGGGCATCCCCAGCAGCATGCAGTGCCTGAAACGCGTTGATCATTCGGGGGGTGATCCAGGTGCCCTCTTGGCCGGGACGCGGGGCCTTGCGGCAGGACAGGATGATCTGGTCGAAGGCCGTGTCCACCGTGAAGCGTAGCGCGAGCTTCCTACGGCGGCGGGCGAGGCGCTCGGGGATGTGTAGCTCGTCGAAGTCTAGCACAGCGCGTGGGTCAGGATTGAACCAGAGCAGGGGCAGGCCCGTGTGTGGCCACGGGAAGATTCCCTGACGGTAAGCACACTGGAGCGTGGCGACATCCAGCGGCCCACCGATCCCGACGATCCCTTCAGGCGTGGCTTTTTCCGGGGGATTGAATCCAAAACGACGACGAAACAGCACGAGCCCGATTGTACCAGATGCCCTAAGAAATTCTGTCAGACCAGGCGACCGTCTTGTAAGGGCAAGCGGCGGCCTGCGGCAGCGGCAAGAGTTTCGTTGTGGGTGACGACAATGAGAGTGATGCCGTCGTTCTGGTTCAGCTCCTCAAGCAGGCTGAGGATGCTTGCGCCGGTAGCGGAGTCGAGGTTCCCCGTTGGCTCGTCGGCGAGGAGGATTCTCGGGCGGCGTACCAGGGCTCGGGCGATAGCGGCACGCTGCATCTCTCCCCCAGAGAGCTGATGGGGGCGGTGGTGCCTGCGGTGGCTCAGCCCGACCCGCTCCAGAAGCTCCGCCACCGGAGGGCCAGGGGATGCCTTCCCCAGCGTCCGGGGGAGAGAGACGTTCTCCTCGACCGTCAGGATAGGCAATAAACCGAAGTCCTGGAAGACAAAGCCCAGGGTGTCGCGCCGGAGTTGTGTTCGCTCGGCATCAGAAAGACGAGAGACTTCTTTGCCTGCCAAGCAAAGGCTCCCCGAGGTCGGCAAGTCCATCCCTCCCAATAGCTGGAGCAGCGTGGACTTTCCCGATCCGCTCGGGCCAACAATGGCGATAAACTCGCCTTCTTCAATGTGGAAGCTCACCTCGGTGAGTGCCCGGACATCCTCTGCACCCCGCCGGAAGACTCGGGTCAGGTTCTGTGCCTCGATCAGGCTCATCGTGCCTCCCGAATCGCCAGAGCGGGCGAGAGTCTGGCTGCACGCAGGGCGGGCAGGAGGGCGGCCAGTGTGCCCAGAAGAGGGGCGACTATCAGGCAGCTCAGCACCAACGTGAGATGGGGGGAGAGGAGACGGTCGGTGGGGACGTAGGGTAAAAGATGACGTAGCCAGGACTCGACTCCCGTGGCCGCGATCAGGGCTAGTCCGATTCCGAGGACGCTACCCAACAAACAGAGTGCGACGGTCTCCAGCCAGATCAGTCCAAAGACCGCTCCCGGAGTTACGCCGATCGCCCGCAGGATGCCAATCTCACGGGTGCGCTCGGACACCGCCATCAGAATCGTATTGGTGACCCCTGCTCCCGCCGCCAGCAGTGCCGCGAGCGTGATACAGCCCAGCAGGAGGCGGGTGGCGCGCACCAGCGCCTGAATGGTCTCAAAGAGATGGGCAAGTGGGACAACCGTCATCTCCAGCCCCGCATCACAGCCCCGTAGCGCCGCCGTAACCCTGTCCACCTCATCGGGGTTTTGCAGACGGATCAGGATATGGGTCAGTGCCTCGGGTCGTCCAAAGAGCTTCTGGGCATCAGGCAGTGGCAAGTAGACAAAAAAATCGTCGGGGCCTTGGGTAGGGGCGAGAATGCCCGCCACGGTTCCCTGTCTGCCCGTAATTCCTGGGAGCGTCACTGTCTCCTGAAGCTTCCAGCCACGGGCCTTGGCCAGCTCCGCACCGATCAAAATCCCGCCGGAGAGCTTTGGGAAGCCGCCTTGGGCAAAGCGCCAGTGTGGTCGAAGGCCCAGAATGCGCTCGGTCACACCGCAGTAGACACTCTGGGCACCCGTTTGGGAATCGAAGTAGGCATTCATCAATACGGGTGCCGCCACACCAACTCCAAGTGTCTGCTCTACCTCGGTGAGGTAGGCGGACTTGAGGTAGCAGGGCCAGCTTGCACCGTGCAGAGCAATGGAGGCGGAGTCGTAGGGGCAGCCCTTAGGTACGACAATTAGGTGCGCCCCGAGCCGATCCAGCTCGCTGTGCAGACCGTCCTGATACCCACGCTGGAACGAGAGCAAGAGAAAGAGCATTCCGATGGCCACGGCCACGCCTAGGGCCGTGACAGACGAGCGGGTCTTCTGTCGCAGTAAATTGATCAAGGCAAGTCGGATCATGTAATTTTAAGTGCCTCTGCGGGGTGGATTCGGCACGCACGCCAGGCGGGGAACGCTCCTGCCACGAGCCCAACCGTACTCATCAGCGCCAGGCACTGGGCCACAGTGGTAACGGTGAGGGGAGGAAGCGGGCTAGAGGGTGCCAGGGGCAAAAAGGGCCGAACAAGCGCTTCGATTCCGGTGCCGAGTAGCTGTGCCAGCAGAAATCCGACCAGGGTTCCCAGGAGGGTGAGTAGTAGGGCTTCGAAAGCGAGGAGTGCGAAGATGCCTGAGCGGGAGACACCCAGCGCCCGTAGCACACCCAGCTCCCGGGTGCGCTCCAGGGTCGCGGCCAGCATGGTATTGAAGACTGAGAGGGATCCAATCGCCACCGCGACCAGCGCGACTCCGAGCATTAGAGCCCGCGCTGCGCCCATAAGGTTCAAGAAGGTTCCGATCATCTCTGTGAGTGTGACGACCTGAGCACCGGGAATCTCCTGAAGTCGCCGGGAAGCCGCCCCGAGCAGTGCCGGATCGGTGAGACGGAGCGCGATCCCTGTGAGCCGCCCGGGCTTGCCGAACATCGCCTGTGCTGTGGCGAGCGGCACAAAGAACTGGCTGTCATCGCTGGTGCCGCTGCGGGTCAGCACGCCACAGACAGTAAACGTGCGCCCTGTCTCCGGACTGTAGAACCTGTCGCCTGGCTGGCGCAGCTCCGTGATCGCCGCCTCGGCACCCAGCAGAACGTCGTCGGGTTGAGTCGGCCAGTGCCCGGCGGTTAGCTTCCACCAGGCGCGCATCGCCCGGGTCGTCTCATCCACCCCCACCCAGAGATCCGTTCGCCCCAGCGCGGGGCGGGGCAAAGCGGCGGCGAAGATCGGGGAGGCAAGAGCGACCGCCGGGTCGCGCCGGGCGAGTGCCAGGGCACTCTCCGGCAGGGATGTCTCGAGCGCGCGGCCTTTGATCACCTGCGCAGCGGCATCGAAGGGACAGCCCAGTGGAACCAGCATCAGTTGCATGCCCATCCCGTCCAGCTCACGCCGTAGCCCCGCGCGGTAGCTCTCCGAGAAGGCCAGCAAGCAGACCAGAAAAGCGACCGCACCGGCCAGCCCACTCAGCGTCAGCAAGGAGCGCAAGGGCCGTCGGGTGAGGTTTTTAAGTGCGAGTGCCAGCATCGTATTCTATGAGCAGAGCGCGAACCGCTCGCAAGACCGCCCCCGCCGATTTCTCGGCGACGAGGGGAGTCGTTGGGGGGAGCTCGAAGCTACTCTGAGCTGTTTTACCCGAAAAGCTCGCCAGAAATGCGGGCGCAGTGAGCACACTCGCGATCTCGGGCGGCTCTCGGTGACGCTGGAGCCGGACACCGACGATCTTGCCTGAGCTTTCTACGCCCAGCACGACCTCGATAGCCCCGAACTCACCCGCCGCTCGCCGCAGGAGGACAGCGCCGTGGGCCTCCACTGGGTAGACATACAGGGCATTCGAGTCGAGCGGAGTCTCTTTGCCGAGCCGCTTCACCAGCTCCGCCCGCTTCGATGAGAGCGCGATCACTTGGGGGGCGCTGGAATCGGGGACCGGGGCACCGGGAAAGAGTGCGGTCATGTCTGTCTTGGGTGTGCGCCAGGGAACCATCGGCTGGCTGTGCTGGGGGAACGCATCGGGTCGGGCATAAGTTGTCTTGACATCGCTGTCATCGTTGTAGAGGAGATAGGCGAGCCCGAGGGCACTTCCTACCAGGCCAACCGCAGCAAGGGCGATAATGCTCTTTTTCACCAGCGCAGTCCGGTGGCTTCTACCTCACCCATCTCTTTGCTGT
The DNA here is from genome assembly GCA_031387365.1 of Armatimonas sp. Lineage (GTDB taxonomy): Bacteria > Armatimonadota > Armatimonadia > Armatimonadales > Armatimonadaceae > Armatimonas. Next base: position 7,782 of record JANNDD010000159.1, read on the forward strand.
AGCGGCCAAAGACGCGCATTTTCGTACCATTGGGGACATCGGTGACGGTGAATCCTGCGGCTTTGACATCCACTTTGATGATCCCTGTTGTATCTTTAAGATGAAACCAGCACGCTGCCGTGGGGCACTTGTCTGTCATGGTTCCCGCGAGTGTCACCGGCCCGGTCGCTGTCTTCAGAGTGGAGACGAGAGCAATCGGGGCGACGGCGGGCTCGGTTCCGAGCACACGTCCCCCCGATTTCGAACAGCCGATCAGCAGCAGGGCTAAGAGGGCACCGAGCGCCTTTTTAGGGAACAAGGCCCACTCCGGGCGCGGCAGGCGGCAAGCACTGTAGCTTGATGAAGGCCTCCCCCACTATCTTGGCGTGCCCGTCTACGAAGTACGCGACCCGGTTCGGGTGGCCCGTTGCCACGTTCCAGCGGTTCGCTGCATCATCACCGTGCCAGCCGTAAATCTCCGCGCCCATGTAGGTATCGGCAGGCTCCGGGATGGCTGCCAACGTCGCGAGCCGGGTGACTACGGTGTTCAAGCAGTAGCTGGAACCCTCGCCCTTCCAGACCGGTTGGCCTAGAGTAGGCTCGGTAGCGATGCTCCGGGGAATCCCCACATCGCTGGGGCAGCGGAACATCTGGTCGTTTTTGACGTAGGGCATAGCGAAGACACGCGGATCGTAGGGCAAGCCCGTGACTTTATTGATAGGGCGGCAGGGCTTACAGGGAAACGCCGCG
>JANNDD010000135.1:0-12890 GCA_031387365.1 Armatimonas sp.
GGGAAATTCCCCTTGCCTCCTACTCTGGTAGCAAGGCTCGCTCGATACCACCTTACAGACTTTGTCCGGGGGGAGCCTAACTTTTGGAAGGGAAGCGAGGTAAAGCAAGCCCGGTTTGAAGGCACTATTCTCCAGAAAACCGCTGAGACAGCTGAGATTCGCTTCACCGGTGACTATGCCATGCAGGCGGGCAATGGTCAGCGCGGACTCGACGGAAAAATGGAGGGCACTTTCACTCTGGATCGTGCCAGCGCAAAGATTCGCAAGTTCCGCGCCTTTGCCGAGGGACGCGCTTGGGGGGCAGGGACGTACACACCCAGCCCACCCCCTGGAAAGTTCCCCTTGCTATTTGCCCTCCAAGAGACCAGCGATGCCTTCTCGAAAATCGTCCCTCCCCAAGGCGCACTGGATGGCCCGGACTACTTGCGAGGCGTTCTATGAAACGAACCTCCGTGATCTTTGGCATTGCCGCAGCCACGCTTCTGGCTGCCCAGCTCGCCCCGCCCCGCCGCTCCCCAAGCTTGGCAGTAGCCCACTTCCGTCGGCGTAGAGCAGGGCGGCCTTGCCTTGCGATGTGAAGAAAAAACGATTCTTGGGTTTAGTAGGTGTCTTCATCGTTGATCCTGTAGACAATACCAGTTTTTGCCAACAATCGAGAGTACTATGTCTTCGCTCTCCGATAGAAAGATCGCCTGGCTGCTCTTCGCCATAGCCGCACTACTCTACACACTCACCATGTGCCGCACCATCTACACAGGAGATGACGGAGACTTCGAGCTGGCAATGGCAACCCTGGGAGTCTGTCATCCCACGGGCTACCCACTTTTTACCCTACTGGGCCGCGCGTTTCTTCTGGGACTGGCACCTATTATTGACGAGCCCGCGATGCGTGTCAATCTCATGACAGCGCTCTTTGGAGCCGCAGCTGTGGCTATGTTCTTTCGTTTTGTTGCTGCCCTTATCGCCTCACGAGTGGTGGCTATCAGTGCCGCGCTATTGCTCGCCTTTGCCCCGACGCTCTGGCAGCAGTCGCTCTCGTGCGAGGTCTACACGCTCACGGCGCTGTTTCTGTGCACGGTGCTCTGGCTGAGCGTCCGGCTAGAGCGCGGGGAGCGCGTGCTGGCTCCGCTGGTGCTTGTTTATGGTCTGGCGCTCACGAACAATCTGACGATGTCGTTGTTTCTGCCGGGGTTCTTGCTCTTTGCATGGCGCAAAGTTGGCTTTAAGAAGCTCTTCGTCTATCTTCCTCTCTTTTTACTTCCTCTTCTTCTCTATGCCTATGTTCCCCTTGCTGCCAAGCTGGGAAACTCGCCCCTCAAATGGGGGGATCCGCAGACCTGGCCGCGATTTCTCCAGCACGTCAATGGCTCACAGTACCGCCACTTAATGTTCACCGAGCCGCTCACTACCTGGCATGTGCGCCTCTGGGGCTATTTCTACGGCGCTCTCTGGAAGGAGTTCGGGGGGCACTTTCTGCTCTTTGCGCTTCCGGGCATCGCGGCGCTCTGGAAAAAGCAACGTGCACTGTTGGCGCTAACAAGCTGGGTATTCGTGGGCAATATTGTCTATGCCACCAACTATGCCATCAATGACATCTATGTCTACTACATCCCCTCGTATCTCTGCGTGGCAGCGTGGATGGCGGTGGGCTTGGGGGAAGTGGGTATCTGGCTGAGTGCCCGAAAGCCCGCTTTGGTGCGACCCCTGGCGCTTCTGTTGCTCATGACACCTCTTGTGCAGATGACGACCCACCTGAGTGCGACAGATAAGAGCAGCAACTTTCTGGAAGCCGATTTTGCGGCTAATATTCTGAGCAGTGCGCCCAAAGATGCCGTTATCCTAACGAGCAATAATATCGTTTTTACTCTCTGGTACCTCAAGTGGGTGAAGCACCAGCGCCCGGATGTGGCGGTGCTGAACGCGGATATGCTGGAAGGGACACTCAATAACAACACGGGCTGGTACTTCGAGCACGTGCAAAGTCAGTGGCCCGGTCTGCCGTCGCCCTTTGGATTCTCGCGTGAAGCCACTAGTGATGGCACCTACCTCCAGCTCCTGGTAAACACCGCTCTCGCCGAGGGCCGTCCCGTGCTGCTAGTTTCCGATGACCGCCTGGATAGCCGTCGTTCTCAGGCAAAGATCCCCGCACTGTATGAGCGGCTCAAGCCCTTCACGCGGGTTCCCTGGGGCATAGTCCAGCGCCTCTACGAAGCGGGCAGTGCGCCGGACGGCACCGAGCTTCTCACCCAGAATGCCGCGCTCTGGCCACAGCTCAAGACCCGTGGCATCTACGCGGGCTGGAAAGACGGCGACCCGCTCCAGCTGCATATTCTGGTGCGCTACTTCAACGCCCACAAGGCGCTGGCCCAGCTCGCCGAGAAGCAAGGCCAGACCGAGCTCGCCCGCGAGCACTACGCGGGGGCCAACCTGCTCTTTCGTGATCCCGAGATTGAGGCGAGTATTAAGCGCCTTTCTAAAGCGTCGCCGTGATCTCCACTTTAGATGCCTCCATACCAGGCAGCCCACCTCGGGTCTACCTCCGCCGTCAGGAAATCGTCGGGAACCTCTTTCTTCGGCTATGAAGTCGCTCCGTGAAAAATGCTCTGTTTTTTGCTTTTTGCGCATGTGCTATAGTGTCACTACGATGAGGAGAAAATAGATGAACACTGCGAAAGCCTCTCCAGATTTCCACGCTCTGCCGCTCCCGACTGTGCTCTCGGGTCGGTATATTATCACCGCCTTGCCAGAGGGTCAGCTTTATTTTGAGCGCAAAGGGGTGCGCCGTGCTATCGGCAATAGAGGCGAGTGGAGCGTTCCACGGGCGATCATTGCGGATAAGCACTGGCTCTACGTCAACGACACGAGCATTGTCTATCGCACTCACCCTGGAACAGGCAAGTGGGAGCAATTTGGATGCCTTCCTATCAGCTCGTTGCCACGGGCGATTTGGATCGAGGGCGACTGGTTCTACGGGGCTTGCCGCTCCACTCTTGCGGATGGAAAGCTCTTTGTGGATATCTACCGCTTCAAGATATCAAACCCAAAGATGAAGGCTCAGTTGGTCGCTCCTCGTGTTCGCATGGACGTGCCGTCAGACCTGGAATCGCCAGACAAGGAAGTGTATATTGATGTTCCCTAATCACATTTTCTTCACCAGTGTGCTTGTCTTCACTAGTATCTTCACCGCTGGCACTGCCGCCGCACAGACACGCCCGTCGCATTCGTATAAAGTGCCCGAATCGTTTCGGCAGCTTGCCAAGGAAGAAGCCGCAATGGAGAAGTCTCTCAAGCTGACGTCTGGCCAGCTTGCGAAGCGTAAGGTCATTGAGGCGAAGTACCGGCGCTTGCTGATTACCCATATTAAGAAAACCGAGGGGTATTTTAGGCCAGTGGGCGCGGGCAAGCAGGATGCGGCCACAGTTGAGAAACTTCGGCAGGCAAAAGCGAAATCGGTTCAGGAGAGCATGCGGATTCTTGGGGAGAAGACCCGGGAAATCTATGCACTCTACACCCCCGAGCAGCAAGCGAAGCTGACTGCCTTCAAAAAGAAGAACCAGGAGCGTGCACTGGCGGCGCACAAGGCTGGGAAGTAAGGAGCTTTACGTGTGATAAACAAGCTGCTCGCCGTTCTATGGAGCGCCTGATAGCCACCGTGTTCTTGTTTGGGCTTCCCGTGCTCTGGTCGGGGGGGCTTATTGTGATCGGGCGTCGGAGACTCGCAGGGCAGTGACGTGCCGTAGTAGGGTGCTCGGAACCATATCCTCGTCGAGATAGGCCACGACCGATGGGCCTACTATGGTTTTGCGCCGACGGAATGAGCTACCCCTTGATGTCGTAGCACCAGAGGCAGCCCATATCGCGGATATAGAGCTTGCCATTGGCGACTATCGGATGGGCCCATGCCTTGCTCTGCCCACGATCCGGCTGTGCGGGCGGCGCGAAGCGGCCCTTCTCTTTGTAGCCCTCGGGGGTGGCCTCGACTAGCGCGACCTCACCGTTCTCGCCGTGCAGGATGAGCATACCGTCGGCAGAGCAGATCGCTGCCGCCCCGATGCCACGCTCCTCCCAGCGAATCTTGCCCGTGGCGAACTCGGTACATAGTAGCACTGGCCCTGCGGTTCCGTAGATAAAGTCGCCCAGCTTGACCGCGCCGCCGAGGCTATTGGGTCCCTTGCGCTCGACATAGGCAGGGTCTGCTGTGAAACTCCCGGCCACCGCGCTGATCTTTGCGGCACCGCTCGCCGTGGCCGCACCGGTATAGACGAGATTGGCCGAGGTCAGCGGGGTCAGGGCATGCATGTTGAAGCGAGTATCGAGGGTCTTATCGAAGCTCCAGAGTAGCTTGCCCGTGGCGGCCTCCACACCGACAACCCCCTTGGTGAGGTACTGGACGTACTGCCGTACCCCCCCGAGCTCCGTTGCCACCGCCGAGGCGTAGCTCGCCACTTTCTCGCCGGGGATCGCGGTCTTCCAGAGGGTCGCGCCGGTCTTTTTGTCTAAGGCCACCATCGCCGCGCTCTCGCTACCGGGCGAGACAATCACTTTATTGCCATCCACCAGCGGCGACTCCGAGTAGGCCCAGATACCTGCCGTCCCTCCAAAGTCCGTTCGCAGGCTCTTCTTCCAGACGAGCTTTCCTGTCGCCGTCTCGACGCACGCTAGGTCCCCGTCCGAGCCGAGGGCATAGAGCACCTTGCCATCCACGGTTGCGGTCGAGCGTGACCCCGGATAGCTGGGCTGCTGTTTGGGGTTACCGACGGCGCCAAGCCGTGTGGACCAGATCAGCTTCCCGCTGGCAGCGCTGTAGGCCCGCACGAACTCATTCTCCAGTCCCTCGTTACTCAGCACATAGAGCCGATTTCCCACCACCACCGGAGTGGAGTACCCCGAGCCAATATCTTTGACCTGCCAGGCCAGCTTCGGCCCGCCCGCAGGCCACGCCTTCAGCAGCCCCTTCTCCCGCGAAACGCCATCGCGCTTTGGCCCACGCCACTGCGTCCAGTCGTCGGCTTTTGCCACTGTCCCTGCTGCTATCAGTGCCAGCACGCCACAAGCTGCCAGTGCGATTCTTTGGTTACTTCGGATTTTCACGATTGCTACTCCTAAAATAGTATGACCTACTATACCTGATAAGCTAGAGGCCTCCCCTGGCATCGCCGCCCGTCGCCGAAAGTGGGTTAGCGGGAGCGAGCCCTAAAGGGTTACAATAGTCTGGACCAAAAAATGTCGTGTCCAATGTGAGGATGACATTCAAACGATGAAGCGTACACTAAGCTCCCTGCCCACCCTTCTAGCACTTTTCCTGTGCACACTCTGCGCCGCCGCACAGGAGAAGCCCAGTCCGGGCTCGACCCGGGGAATCATTGACATCAACAAGGTGGGTCGTCCAGCAGATGCAGTTCAGCTAGTCGGGGCGGCGGGTTACGAGCTGATTCCTGAGAAAGAGCCTCCCACACGGTGGGTTTTCAAAGGCGGCGTCCTCACTGCACCGGAAGCATGGGAAAGTGTCGTGACCAAAGAGTCGTACCGAGACTTCCGCATGCACGTGGAGTTCAATGTCAACGAAGTCAAAGACGTCACTGATCCGGAAAAAAATGGTAACTCCGGGATTTACATCCAACAGCGCTACGAAATTCAAATTCTCAACTCCTTCGGTGTGGCGGAAAAAGACTATAAGGTGGGCTACGGCGGCAGCGTGTACCAATTGAAGAAGCCGGATCGCCTTGTCAACAAGAAGGCCGGAGAGTGGCAGAGCTATGACATTGTCTTCCGCGCTGCCCGTTTCGATGGTGAGAAGAAGACGGAGAATGCGCGGGTCACAGTTTATCAGAATCAGCAACTGATCCACGACGACTATGCAATCCCCCGCAAGACGGGCGCGGGCCAAAAAGAAGGACCGGAGCCCCGGCCCATTCTGTTCCAAGGGCACCACAACCCAGTGCAGTTCCGAAATGTCTGGATTCAGAAGCTCACGCTCGACGGCTCTGTCACGCAAGCTCCGTGAAGGAGTCCGGAAGCAACGGGGGCAGATGGAGGCACTTCTCCTTGCCCATAAAGTTGGTGTAGCGTACTTGTTCAAGCATCCCGTCAGAGATAGCCGTATGAGCGTAGAAGCTCTGGTTTAGGGAGTTGCTCTTTTTTAAAGAGACTGTGGTATACTCTTGCTACGACGAAATAGCAAAGGGGTTTTCGTAAGATGCAGCAAATAGAGAAGGCCGAGAAGGTCAAGCCACTAAAAGACGCGTACAAGGGAAAGTTTCTGGTGGGTACGATCCTTGGGATTGCAGCACTTCAGGGGAAGTCGCGGCAAGACACGGAACTCGCTACCACCCATTTTAACGCCATCACGCCGGAAAATAGTCTCAAGCCCGAGGCGGTTCAGCCCCGTGAGGGGGAGTTTCGTTTCGCGGAGGGCGATATGCTTGTCGAGCTTTGCAAGAGCTGTGGCGCCAGCGCCATCGGGCACACGCTGCTCTGGCACGCACAGACCGGCCGCTGGATGTTTGAGGGTCAAGACGGCAAGCCGCTCACCCGCGAGATGGCGCTGACCCGAATGCGTACTCACATCGGCACTGTCGTGGGGCACTACAAGGGCAAGATTGCGCAGTGGGACGTGGTCAACGAGGCGATTAACGATGGCCCCGGCGTGCTTCGGCCTTCTCCGTGGCTCAAGGCAATCGGCGATGACTTTATCGCGGAGGCGTTTCGCGCCGCGCATGAGGCCGACTCGAAGGCGACTCTTCTCTACAACGACTACAATATTGAGCTAAACTACAAGCGTCCCAAGGCAGTGGAGCTTCTCAAGAAGCTACTGGCGCAGAAAGTTCCGATTCATGCGGTCGGGATTCAGTGCCACTGGCGCATGGACAACCCGAACTTTACCGAAGTTGAAGACGCGATTAAAGAGTACGCCGCGCTTGGCCTTAAGGTCATGATCACCGAGCTGGATCTTGGTGTGCTGCCGACTAAGTACCAAGGGGCCGATCTCTCCGCTCGTCAGGCAATGACTCCCGAGCAGCAGGCCGTGATGAACCCTTACACCAAAGAGCTCCCCGACTCCGTGGCCCAAGCCCACGCCGAGCGCTACCGGCTGGCCTTTGAGATGTTCCTGCGCCACCAAAAGACCATCGGGCGGGTGACCTTTTGGGGGACGCACGATGGCTCCTCCTGGCTCGACAACTTCCCTGTCCGGGGGCGCACCGATTACCCGCTCCTCTTCGATCGCCAGGGCAAGGCCAAGCCCGCCTTCTTCGCCGTACAAAACGCAGCAAAGAAACGCTGAAAGGACTGACTCAATGAGGACAAAATCCCTACTGACTGCCGCTCTCTCGTTTGCAGCACTGAGCGCACTGGCACAGCCGCCGCAGGCTCCCCCCCAACCGGTCACCCCGCCTCCTGCAGACTCGGTGCCGGTGGCCTCGAACATCCGGGGAGCGCAGTACCCGCGTGTGCTACCCGATCTGAATGTTCTTTTTCAGGTGCGCGCCCCCGATGCCCAGAAAGTCGAGTTTAATCTGGGGGGCGGCAATCGGCTCACCGCGACTAAAGATGCTAACGGCTACTGGACCGCTAAGAGCACTGCGCCGCTGGTGCCTGGTTTTCACTACTACTGGCTCGTGATTGACGGTGTTCAGGTCAACGACCCCGGTAGCGAGACGTTCTACGGCACGGGCAAGCAGACCAGCGGCATCGAAGTACCGGAAAAAGGCGTGGACTACTACCTGCCCAAGGATGTCCCCCACGGCGAGGTGCGAGAGAGAGTCTACTTCTCCAAGACGACCCAGGAGTGGCGGCGCATCTTTGTCTACACCCCATCGGACTACGACACCAATCGCGATGCGCGCTATCCCGTGCTCTATCTCCAGCACGGTGGCGGCGAGGACGAGCGTGGCTGGCCGATTCAGGGGAAAGTGGCTAATATCATGGACAACCTGATCGCTGGGAAAAAATCCAAGCCGATGCTGATTGTGATGGAGCAGGGCTATGCTCGCAAGCCGGGGGAGCCGCAAGTGCCGCTCCGTCCGCCTGCCGCAGGGACGCCTGCCACACCACCCAGCTTCAGCCGGATGTTCTCGGCGCTTGATGAAGTGTTCACCAAAGACCTGATCCCCCTAATTGACTCCACCTACCGCACGCTCGCCATCCGTGAAAATCGCGCGATGGCGGGACTCTCGATGGGCGGGATGCAGACCTTCCAGATCGGTCTGGCCCACCCCGAGCTGTTCGCATCACTAGGCGGCTTCAGCGGCGGCGGCGGTGGTTTTGGCGGCCCGGTGGATCTTAAGACCGCCCATAATGGCGCGATGGCCGACCCTGAGGCGTTCAATAAGAAGATGAAGCTGGTCTGGCTGGGGATTGGGACAGCGGAGCCCGCCAATATGTATGCCAGTGTCAAGGGGTACCATGATGCGCTGGAAAAGGGGGGCATCAAGCACGGCTACTACGAGTCGCCGGGCACGTCGCATGAGTGGCTGACCTGGCGTCGCTGCCTCCATGAGTTCGCGCCGCTGCTCTTCCAAGACCAAGCACCTGTGCGGCGTCCGGGCGGTTTTGGAGGACCTATCAAGCTCAGCCCCGACGACATTCAAGCCTTCCCTGACCCGCCCGCTGAGGTCAACGCCAACCGCGATGTGCCGCACGGCAAGCTGGAGCTGATCGAGTACGATTCCAAGACCGTGGGCGTCAAGCGCAAGGTTAATGTCTATACCCCGCCAGGCTACGACAAAAATAAAAAATACCCCGTTCTGTATCTGCTGCACGGGATCGGTGGTGACGAAACCGAGTGGCTTCGCTTCGCCTCCCCCCATCTGCTAATGGACAACCTGCTGGCCGAGGGCAAGGCGCAGCCGATGATTATCGTCCTGCCCAATGGTCGCGCTCAGAAAGACGACCGCCCCGGCCCCAATGCAATGGCCACCGCGCCTGCCTTTGCGGTCTTTGAGCGCGACTTGCTCGACGACCTTATCCCCGCGATTGAGAAGCGCTACTCCGTCAAGAGTGAGCGGGAGAGCCGAGCGGTAGCCGGGCTCTCGATGGGCGGTGGGCAGTCGCTCAACTTTGGGCTCGGGCACTTGGATACCTTCGCCTGGGTCGGCGGGTTTTCGTCGGCACCCAACACCAAGCCGCCCGCCCAGCTCATCCCTGATGCTGCCGCCACGAAAGCCAAGCTCAAGCTACTCTATCTCTCGTGTGGGAATAAAGACGGGCTGATTGGCATTAGCCAAGGCGTACATGGCTTCTTAAAAGAGAAGGGGGTTCCGCACCTCTGGAATGTGGACAGCCACGCCCACGACCCGACGCACTGGAGAAACAATCTCTACTACTTCCTCCAGAGGGTCTTTCAGGAGAAGTAGGAGCGCATGGCCCATCCGACGATCGCGACGCTTGCCGAGCACCTGGGGCTCTCCCGCGCCACGGTGACGCATGTCCTCAATGGGCGTGGCGACACCCAGCGCATCAGCCCCAAGACCCAGCAGCGGGTTCGCGAGGCGGCGCAGGCGCTTGGCTACCGCGCCAATGCCTCGGCGCGAGCGGTACGGGCGGGGCGCTTTGGCAATATCGCGCTGATCCAGTCGCTCTGGGGGCAGTACCTTCCCCCAGAGCTCCTCTTTGGGCTCACCCGCGCCCTCGCCGACCAGGATCTCCACCTAGTGCTCTCTCAGGTGCCAGATCCGGTGATTGAGGACGAGACCTACCTGCCCCACACCCTCAACGAGCTTTCGGTGGATGGAGTGCTCCTCAATCGGCACGTGGCATCGTCGCCGGGCTACCTGGAGACCATCCTGCGGCTCCGCATCCCGGCGATCTGGCTCAATGTGAAGCAGGAGTTCGATGCGATCCATCCCGACGACCTCCAGGGGGGGCGGCTCGCCACCGAGTTCTTGCTCACGCTGGGGCACGAGAAAATCGCCTACGTAGACTCCGATGAGCCACGCAACGCCCACTACAGCAAACAAGACCGGAAGTGTGGCTACGAGCAGGCGATGGCCGCCGCCGGGAGAGTGCCCCACGTCCATGCGCTTCCCAAGCTCTGGCACCACGAGCCCGGCGACGAGCGCATTGCCGCTGCGAAAGCCTTGCTCCAGAGCCCTGAGCGCCCTAGCGCGATTGTCGCCTACGAGCTTGCTGAGGCCATGGCAGCGGTCCACGCCGCCCACCAGCTCGGGCTCACGATCCCGGGCGACCTCTCGATCCTGCTCTTCCACTCTCGCACCGACGACCGCTATTTTCTGCCGTTCCACACGATCAGCAACGAGATGGAGCAGGTTGGGCGCGGGGGGGTAGAACTTCTGCTGGAAAAGATGCAGAACCCCCAAGTTCCTCTGCCCACCCGCGCTGTCGCCATGCAGCTCCGCGAGGGCATGACCTGCCAGAAAAAAAACCTTAAAAAGCTATGAAGAAACAGAACCTGACACTCACGATAGACGCGACAAAAGCAACGAGCAAGGTAAGCCCGCTCCACTACGGCCTGATGACTGAGGAGATCAACTACAGCTACGACGGTGGCCTCTACGCCGAGCTGATCCGCAACCGCGCCTTCCTCAACGATGCCAAGAATCCCGCACACTGGTCGAGTGTCGGCGGTGCGACTCTCATGCTCGATACCGAAGGCCCCGTCAATACCGCCCTTCCCAAGTCGCTGAAAGTGGAGTGCATGGCACCTAGCCTTGGAGTCGCCAACGACGGCTACTGGGGCTTTCCCATCACTTCCAGCACCAGCTACAAAGCCAGTTTCTTCGTCCGAGGAAGCGTCGGAGTGCTGACACTCACGCTCCAGAGCCGCGACGGCAAGACGATATACGCAAAGACCCGCGTTCCCGCCGTGGGCGAGGGGTGGATAAAGCGCACGGCGACCCTCAAGACGGGGAATGTCGCCCCGACCACCGATGCGGTCTTTACCATCACCACAGAGAAGCCAGGAACGCTCTGGCTGAGCCTCGTCTCACTCTTTCCTCCAACCTGGAACAACCGCCCCAACGGCTTTCGTCGTGACCTGATGCAGCTTCTGGTGGATCTGAAGCCCGCGTTCTTGCGCTTTCCCGGAGGTAACTACCTGGAGGGCAACACCATCGCGGAGCGCTTCGACTGGAAAAAGACCATCGGCCCTATAGAGACGCGCCCCGGCCACATGTGCCCCTGGGGCTACCGCTCCACCGACGGCATGGGACTGCTGGAGTTCTTGCTCTGGTGCGAGGACATGGGCGCGGAGCCGGTGCTCGGAGTCTATGCGGGCTACTCTCTGCGCGGCGAGTTCGTCAAGCCGGGCCCTGACCTGGAGCCCTATATCCAAGAGGCGCTGGAGGAGATCGAGTACATCACGGGCTCTGTCTCAACCAAGTGGGGCGCACAGCGGGCTAAAGACGGCCACCCGAAGCCCTTTAATCTCCAGTATGTCGAGGTGGGCAACGAGGACTTCTTCGACCGGTCGGGGAGCTATGATGGCCGCTTTGCCCAGTTTTTCGATGCGATCAAGGCAAAGTACCCGCACCTGAAAGTGGTCTCGACCGTGGGCAATGAGCAGCCCGCCAGTAAGCGCGTCAAGAGCCGCACTCCCGATGCCCTAGATGAGCACTACTACCGCAAGGCCGCCGATTTTATCCGCGACTCCCCAACCCACTTCGATCGCTATGACCGAAAAGGCCCAGAGATCTTCGTCGGTGAGTGGGGTGCCCACGAGGAGATCGCGCCGTGGCTCCCGCCCTCGCGCAGCCTTCCCGCTACCCCCAGTATGAAAGCGGCGCTGGGGGATGCCGCGTTCATGACCGCGATGGAGCGCCACTCGGACTTTGTGACGATGCAGTGCTACGCGCCGCTCTTCGTCAATATCAACCCCGGCGGACGGCAGTGGCGCCCCGATCTGATCGGCTACGATGCACTGAGATCCTATGGTGCGCCCAGCTACTACGCTCTAAAACTATTCTCGACCAGTGTCGGCGATGAGCTTCTGAAAGTCAGCCTGACGGGTGCGCCGCTTCTCGCCTCCGTCACGCGGCAGAGCAAGACGGGTAAGCTCTTCGTCAAGTATGTCAACCCTGGCGAGACGCCACAGGCCGTCAGTATTCAGCTCATGGGCGTCAAGTCAGTAAAATCCGAGGCCACGGTCACTATGCTTGCTGCCCCGCCCGACGAGACCAACTCCATGGAAAAACCAACCCAGGTGGTTTCGAAGACGGTGAAAATTAGTGGCGTAAAGCCCGAGTTCGCCTATACCTTCCCACCGCACTCGATCACACTTATCCAACTGGAAACATGATGAAACAGCAGACTTGGCATGCCGATAATGGGAACGGCACGTTTTCCAATCCGCTGTTCTACGATGAGTTCTCTGACCCTGATCTGATCCGGGTGGGCAGTGATTTCTATCTCACCGGAACTACAATGCACGCGATGCCCGGTCTGCCCGTGCTCCACTCGAAAGACTTGGTGAACTGGAAGTTTCTGAGCTACGCCTGCTCTGGCCTCGACTTTGGCCCCGAGTACCGGCTCGAAGACGGTAAGGCGATCTACGGCCAAGGCATCTGGGCCCCGAGCTTTCGCTATCACAAAGGGACGTTCTATATCTTCACCAATGTCCGTGGCCAGCCGATGCAGGTCTATGCGGCGACCAACCCTGCGGGGCCGTGGAAGCACTGGGCGATGAGGACAGGCTTTCATGACCCGTCAGTGCTCTTCGATGATGACGGCAAGATCTATGTGGTCTACGGCTACCGGGATCTGCGTCTCGTCCAGCTTAATAGCGAGCTCACCGACGCGATTCCGGGGACAGAGCGAACGCTTTTCAAGCAAAGCGACGGCATGGGCGAGGGGGCGCATTTTTATAAGATCAACGGCAAGTACTTCATCACAAGTGCCTGGTATCTTGGGACGATGAAGATGCCTTGCGCCCGCGC
>JANNDD010000219.1:0-11759 GCA_031387365.1 Armatimonas sp.
TGGACAAAGGCAGTGGCGGCGAAATCGAGCCCACGCGTGGGCTGCGAGGCGACGATGACTTTGGGATTTTTCGAGAGCTCCCGTGCCAGTACAAGCTTCTGCTGGTTGCCGCCCGAGAGCGAGCGCATCGGGGCGCCGGGCTGCTCCGCGCCGCGCACATCAAAAGCGGCGACGCACTCGGCCAGAAACTCTCGCAGGGCATTTTTTTTCATCACACCGCCCACTCCCTGAAATCGCGCCTCCCGGTGCCGCCCGAGGACGATGTTCTCAGCGAGAGAGAAGCTCTGTGCGACTGCGTGACGGTGGCGATCTTCAGGAATAAAGCCAATAGCGACGTCTTTACTACCATGCTCAATCGTCCCACTCTCGGGCTTGCGCAGTCCCACAATCGCCTCGATAAGCTCTGTCTGTCCGGAGCCATCCACCCCCGCAACTCCCAGGATTTCTCCTGGCGCGACGGTAAGTGTGAGGTCTTTCAGTGCCACCAAGCCCCGGTCGTTATGAACGGTGAGATTATGGAGCGTGAGGCCAGAGCCCCCACGGTGGTCTCCCCCTTCCTTCGTAGAGGGAAGGGGGCTGGGGGGATGGGTTCCCACCATCGCCGCCGCTAGCTCTTGCGTCGTCGTCTCGCTTGTCTTTGCCGTCAGAATGTGCTTGCCGCGCCGTAGAACGGTCACGGAGTCGGCATGTGCCATCACTTCATCGAGCTTGTGGGTAATAAAGACCACGGTCACGCCAAGAGCCGTGAGGCGGCGTGTGGCGGCCCAGAGATCGCGTGCCTCGGGAGGGGCGAGCGTGGCGGTGGGCTCGTCGAGGATCAGTACGCACGCTTTTCGGTAGAGCGCCTTGAGAATCTCCACCCGCTGCTGCGCTGCTACCGAGAGCTCCTCCACCCGCGCACGGGGATCCACTGCCAGCCCACTCTCCTCGGCAAGGCGCTGGATCTGTGCATGTGCCTCGGGAAGATGGATTTGTAGGCCCTGGCAGGGCTCACTGCCAAGAATTATGTTTTCCGCGACTGTAAACGGTGCAATCAGATCGAAGTGCTGCTGCACCATCCCAATTCCTGCGTTAATCGCGGCCCGGGGTGAGGAAAAGTGTGTGGCACTGCCCTCCACTAGCAGCTCACCTGAGTCGGGTTGGAGTAGGCCAAAGAGCACACGCATCAGCGTGGACTTACCCGCCCCATTTTCCCCGATAACCGCAATCCGCTCGCCCGGCGGAAGCGCCAGAGAGATATCTTCGAGAGCCGTTACCGCGCCAAAACGCACCGTGATATGGGCGAGCTGGATCGAAGGGGCTGTCACGTGCCTAGTATAGCACGGTAGGTCGCCAACACTATCTGGGCATGCGCCTGCCAGGTGTAGGACGGTGGGGGCTGGTAGCGTGCCGTGGTAAGTGCCGCCGCCAGCGCTGCGGGGGCGTGTGGATCCGCAAAGGTGGCAGACTGCCCGAGGACTTCACGGAGCACAGGAATGTCGGCGGCCACCACGGGGCAGCCCTGAGCAAGCGCCTCCAAGGGAGGGTAGCCGAAGCCTTCATAGAGCGAAGGAAAGCAGTAGACACTCGCTTCCGCATAGGCGGCGCGCAGCTCGGTATCGGTCAAGTGACCCAGTGAGAGTGCGTTGGAGGGCAAGATAAGTCGTTTTTTTCGCCCACTTGCAAAAGTTTTCCCAACCAGAGCAAGTTTTTTTTCGGGGTGGTACTTCATGGCGGCAATCAGTGCCTCCAGGTTCTTATGGGGCTCGCTTGTTCCCACAGCCAGCACAAACGGTTCCGCGATGCGCTTGCGTAAAGCGGAGCGTTCGTCGGGCGTGGCAGGCAGGCTCCAGAACGTGTCCAAGCCCGGATAGGCCACGGTGAGTTTCGTTGCAGGGACACCTGGCACTAATGCCAGAATTTCGCGTTTTGTAAACTCTGACATGGGCAGCACCCGCGTCGCATTTCGGAGGGAACGGGGCATCGCCCAGCGTAAAAATGCCGCCCGGAGAGGGGAGAAGCTCCTTGGCCAACGCAAAATTCGCATGTCGGGGACGGTTAAGAGGCTCGGGGTGGGCACCGAAAACGGCAGGTAGCCAAAGGGAGAATGAAAAAGATCAAAAGGGGCGGTTTTGTGCAAGCGCCTGAGAAAAGCCGTCTCGCGCAGGAGCCTTCCCAGCGGGTGGCCAGCGCCCCCGCCGGAGTGTATGGTGAGGGGGACAGGGATCAGCGGAGGTGGTAAATCGTCCCAACCAGGTGGGATCAGGCAGCGAATTTCCAGCCCACTGGTATGAGTTGCGAGCGCATGAAGCAGGCCAATTAAGTAGCGTGTGATGCCTGTATTTTCTGCCAGAACAAACGGACAATGAAGGAGAACACGCATTATCGCATCCTATCATGCAGAACATGCTTGACTCTGGAAAGGCCTTGGCTTATAATTAGCTGACATCTCTAGGCCGTGTCGAAGGATAAACCATGCGAATTTCTCGTCGCACTCAACGTGCCCGCGTCGGCGCAGCCGCCGCGCTGGCGCTTACCTCTGGAATTGCCGCCATCGGAGCGGCGGCGGCGGACTGGCCCCAGCTACGTGGCGACACGCAGCGTACGGGCATCGCCGCTGAGGCGATCAAGCCACCGCTCTCGGTACTCTGGCGTTTTACAGGGGGAGTTCAGAACAATAACATTACGTCTCCTGTGATCATCGGTAATACCGTCTACTTCAGTACCCGCGCCAGCAATCAGCAGGGCGGGGTTCTCTACGCCTTGGATGCCAAGACGGGTGAGCGCAAGTGGTCTTACCCCCAGGACACCAACGGACTGGCCGGGGGAAAGTACTTTACGACCACTGTCACTCATGATAGTGGCAAGCTCTACGTCGGCTCCTCGGGCGGGACGCTCTATGTACTGGACGCCAAGACCGGTGTGGAGGTCGGTGGCCCGTTCCAGCTAGGCCGTCGCATTGAGTCGGCTCCGATTATTGAGAACGGGACACTCTATTTTGGGTGTAACGATGGCATGTTCTATGCCCTGGATGCCCAGACCGGCGAGAAGCGCTGGAGCCAAATGGACACCCGCAACCGCCGCAGTGTGGGCTATGCCTACCCCGCTGGCGAGGGAATCAGCTCCGCGCCTCTGCTCGCGGGTGACATGATGCTCTTCCAGACGACGGACAACCAGATTCACGGGATCAAGCAAGCCACAGGAAATTTCCGCTGGAAAACCCGCTTGCCCTACACGTTCCTGCCGCACGGAATGACCTTCGCTGGCAACAGTATCTTCGTCGCGACAGGCCCTGCACTGTACTCCGTCCTCCCCGCTTCGGGCTCTATTCGGTGGTACCGCAACCTGCCTAACGATATCCTGGCAGCCCCCGCACTTTCTGAGGGAATTGCCTATGTGGGATGTAAGGACGCAAACGGGGACGGGGGCTTGCTCTATGCTCTCAAAGATAACGGGCGTGAGCACTGGAAAAAACCAGTGAAGCTTCCCTATGCACCGGCAGGTGCCCCGATTGTTTCGGGTGAGGTGATCTATGTCCCGGGTCAGCGGGGGACACTCATGGGGATTGATAAAGCGGAAGGTGGCTTGCTCTGGGCGTATCAGCTCCAGCCCGTTACCAGCCGACCCAATACCACACCCGCTTTGGAGACCATTGTCGCGGCTCCCCTGGCACTCTCCGGCGGGACGCTCTATGCACTCTCGAGCGATGGCACCCTGACCGCGTTTCGTGCTGATGCACCGGACACAACTGGCCCTGTTTTTACGGGGCACTATCCCAAGGCCGGTAGCGCACTGAATGGTAAACCTCCGTTTCTTGTTGCTGCCAAGGTGAAAGATTTTGGCAGTGGGCTGAACAGCGAGAGTGTGTCGGTGGCTCTGGACGGTAAAGATGTCACTGGGACTTACAGCCTCAAGAGTGGGCTGTTATCTTACAAGACACAATCTAGTGGCCGTCTGGTTGATCCCCCGCTTGCCAATGGACGGCACGTGGTGACAATGCGCGCGAAAGACTGGCGTGGTAATGAGACCGTGGAGACCTGGTCATTCGTGGTGAATAATAGTCTGCCAGAGCGCGTCGGGCTTCCTGACCTGACTGCTACCCCGCGCACGGGAGCCGGAACGGGCGGTGGAGGCGGTGTGGGTGGTGGACCTGGTTTAGGTGGTGGCGGGCTGCGAGGTGGCGGCGGCGGCTTGCGAGGTGGCGGCGGCGGCTAGCTCCCTCCTCATTCTATCCAGCGGGCGAGAGCACTAGCTTTCGCCCGCTTCGTTATTCAATAAGATGCCCATTTCCGTTGAGAGTGCTGTATTTCTTGCGTGCCATCGCCTTGCTGAGGCGATGCTGCCTCCGCACCGTCTCCGGCTACTGCTGGAGGCATCAGGCGGCAATCCCGAAGCTGCCCTGGGCCAGACTCTAGGGCTCACACCCGCTCAGCAGAGCCGGTTGGAGCGCGCTGCCCGTGCGGTTGTTCCTACAAGCCTCCTAGATCAGGCCCAGACCCTAGGAATCCAGGCGTTTCTCACGACCGATCCGGACTACCCTGCGGAGCTGCGGCACTTCGATGACTCTCCTGCCATACTTTTTGTGCGGGGACACCTGCCCACCGCTCTGGGCCTAGCGATTGTTGGTTCTCGGCGGGCGACCCTCTACGGTAAGACGCAGGCAGTGCGCTTTGCGCACGCTTTTGCGGAGGCGGGTTTCTGTGTGGTCTCTGGTGGAGCCGCTGGAGTGGACACGGCGGCCCACCGGGGAACCCTGGAGGCGGGAGGCACGACCGTTGCCGTGGTGGCGTGTGGCCTAGACTATGTCTACCCCGCCGAGAACCGCTCCCTCTTCGAGCAGATTGTCGCAAAGGGGGGGGCTATTGTGAGCGAGTTCCCCGTTGGCACCAAACCCGAGCCCTGGCGCTTTCCCGCACGCAACCGGATTATCGCCGCACTCTCGCAAGCAACTCTGGTGATAGAATCTCCTGAACAGTCTGGCGCACTGATCACGGCGCGCAATGCCGCTGAGTACGGGCGTGATGTCTGGGTGGTGCCTGGGCCGGTGGATACGGGGCGCTCACGTGGTGGGCACAAGCTAGTGCAAGACGGTGCTTCTCTGGCGGACTGTCCCGAGGATATTTTAGAAGTGCTGGCCGTCAGCCCGCAGCGAGTGAACTTAATGCTGCCGCTGGAGGTCGAAGAAAATATACCGGTGCCTAAAAAGCCTCTGCCCGAGCTTCTACCCGACGAGGCGGTACTGTTCGAACAGCTCTCAGGCACACCGGTAAGCCTGGACGATGCCGCTGAGGCAGCGGCGCTGGCCCCCGCGCAAGCGATGGTGGCCGCAACAATGCTGGAGATGAAGGGCCTGATTCAGCGTCAGCCCGGAAACCAGTTTAGACGATCCTAAAATCGTTTATGAAATCCTAGGAGGGAATACGATGGCAGCAAGTAAGAAAAAACCGGCACTCTCGCCGGCAGCAGCAAAGATTCTGGAGCAGTACCGCAGTGCAGGGCAGCCCAAGCCCGGTGCCGCGTCTAATGCAAACGGCGAGGAGGGGAGCTCCGCCAAACCCACCCCGTCGGCACCCCCCGCCGCCGCCCGGCTTCCCAAAGCCTCCGGGCGCGGAAAATAATCAGGCACGCCAGGCCAGCACCTGCTTGGCCTGGCGTAGTGCTGATTCCAGGAGAGCATAGGGAACCTCCTGAACCGAGGCAAATCCGCCCTCAATGAAGAGCCAGGCCGCGAGCGCCGAGGACTGTCCCAGGATCATGAAGACCGGTTCCATCCGGATCGAGCCGTAGGCGATGTGGCTTGAGGCGAGGCACACGGGCACGAAAAGATTTCTGCACTCGCGCTCACGGGGAACAATCGAGCGATACGAGATGGCGTAGGGGGGAGTACTGGTCTGGACATCGCCCTCGTTTTTCACAAAGCCCTCCACCACCACGCGGTTACAGTTGTGCGAGTCCATGTTGTAGCTGCCTAGTCCCACGGAGTCCTCTACCTTGAGCTTTCCCTTGCAGTGCTTCTCGGTCATCACGGTATCGGTGACCATACGGCGGGCCTCGCGGATGTAGAGCTGCCAGGGCCAGCCGCCGGTTTCAACAAACTCATCGCGGCAGAGTCCCCACTCACTCCAGCGCTCGCGCAGCTCAAGGGGGATGCTCGGTTCGTTGCCCATGTACCACATGAGGCCTTGCTGGTAGCGCACATGCGCTTGGAAGATTTTCTCGCGCTCGGCATAGCTCGCCTCAGGGTACTTATGATTAGCCCCAATAAAATCCGTCGAGAAGCCGCCGTGGTTATTCTTATCAAACTTGCCTTTTTGGAGAGGGTCGAACTTATTAAAGAACTCGTTGGCGCCAGCCTTGATGTAGCGTCTGAGCAGCTCATAGTCACCGACTTCGTAGCCCTCGGGCTTGGGGTAGGGAACTTTGTTGGCGGGAGTCTTTGTTAGACACAGGCGAAAGCAATACGCCTGGACACTCTTATCGCCACTGCCTGCGGGGAGTGTGTGGCTCTGAATGCCCGGCAGCAGGCCACTCTTGGGGTCGCCTTCGCTCACATACGGCGAGACGGGCTTCAGAAACTGGTGCTTGTCTCGCACTTGCACGCCGTTGAGTGTCTCGCCATAGGTTTTGTTACTCTCCCGGCCCACGGTGTAGCTCACGCCCGCCTTGGCCATTAAGTCACCCTCGTAGGTGGCGTCTATGAACGCCGCGGCCTCAACCGTCAGGCCCTCCTCGGTGGTGAGTGAGATAATCCGCCCCCGGCTTTTCTTCACCGATGCCAAGAACCGCCCAAAGTACGGCACGACCCGCACCTCGGCGAGCAGCTCGGTGAGCACTTCCTGGGCGATATGGGGCTCGAAGTTCCATTCCTCCGCCTTGCCGTACTTCGCCCCAATCCGGGCATACACCTCCCGCGCCAGCCCGCCAATTGCCTCTTTGCGCCCCGTGTCGGTGTACGAGAGTCCGCCCGCCGTGAGTCCGCCAATGTGCCGCTCGGGCGCGATGAGTAGTACATGCAGCCCGAGCCGAGCCGCCTGCACCGCCGCGCTGACACCGCTCGCCGTGCCGCCATAAACACAGAGATCCGCGTAGCGTGTGTGCGACTTTTGTGTGCCGGTAGGGGGCTTCCAATAGAAAAGGGACGTCATGTTAGTTGTCATAACGCCCCAGTGTATCAAATCCTATGCGTTAGAATGCAGCGTTGAACTGCATACCGTTTTGTGCACAGACACCTGTTGCCGCGGAGCAGCCTGTGAGCTCATCGGTGAAGGTCAGGTTGACATTCGGTTGCCCAGTCATATCGGCACCAAACTCTAGAAACTTGATCGCTGTTTTCTTCTTGAACTTCGCGTGGCCGTCGCAGTAGAGCAGGTTCGCGCCGCCCGTGCTACCGCCTGCATGCTGCACATCATAGAAGGGATGGTTGAACTGATAGAAGCGCGTGGTCGAACCCGTCACGACACAGGGCCGTACTTGACCGACACGGGTCTTGAACTTATACTCCTGGGCGAAGACAATATCCGCAGGGGCGGGAATCGCGGCTAGGGCCTTGGACGATACTATTCCATTGAGGAAGTAGCTTCCATTACCCGCCCCCGGAACATTGGACTCCGCGTAGGCGCTGCCTGCGCTGAAGCTGGAGCGCGGGGTTGTGTTGGGGCAGAGGTAGACCTGAAGATTTTTGATGTAGGGCTGGATATCACGCTGCCAGTTGCGAACAACGGTGGAGCCCACTGCCACCTCAGGAGTCATAAAGCCCAAGGGATTGGTGGTTCCAGCGGCGTTGGTCAGGCCTGCATCGCCTTGGTTGTTGTGTGGGGCTCCTGTGTGGTTGCCGGGTAGGACTTCATCATAGTCCTGCGTATACATCATTAAACCAACCCCGATCTGCTTAAGATTGGAGAGGCAGGCGGTCTGGCGGGCTTTTTCGCGGGCCTGTGCGAAGACGGGAAAGAGAATAGCGGCGAGAATCGCGATGATTGCGATCACGACTAATAGCTCGATTAATGTAAAGCCCGCAGCGCGGGTAAAAGCACGTTTCATTGCTTGGGTTCCTTCTGTGGAAATTTTAGAGATAAGCCTGGAGGAGCCGCCGTACTTTGGCGGTGGATCAGGCGGGTGGGGATGGGGGCCATTTGAGGGGGCTCCTTTCCCTGCCACAGGCACTGGAGCACTTTAAGCGCCCCTTCTGCCTGGGCGTCGAGAGGGTTCTCGACGGTGGTAAGCGGCGGGACAGCGGTCTCCGCCAGCACATTGTTATCAAAACCAATAATCGAGAGATCGTCGGGGACATAGAGCCCCATCTCTCGTGCCGTAACGGTGAGCTGCCAAGCAGCATTATCGTTGTAGGCTATAAAAGCCGTTGGATGATCGGGCTTTGAGACCACATCCAATGCCTCCGCGAGAGTAAGACACTGCGCCTCCAGCCCCGCAGCAGCCAACGCTTCCTGGTAGCCTAGGCGACGCTCCATTGCGGCTCGGCTGGTGAAAGACTCTCCTTGGATATGGACGATTCGTTGGTGCCCTAGAGAGAGCAAGTACTCCGTCGCCTCACGTACACCGCCGCGCTGGTCAATATCCACCAAGCGCTCCGCATAGCCAGAGCCAAAGCTCACGGTAGGAAAGCGGGCATTGTAGACTTGGCGGGCGAACTCGTCATTGTAGTGCGACACCAGGATCAGGCCGTCTACCCTATGATCCACCACATCGTCCACAGATAGCGTCCCCTCTGCGGGGAAGGGAATCAGTGTCAGCCGTAGCCCCACCGCACGGCAAGCGCGTGCCATCGCCGCTAAAACGTCTTTGGCATAGACCGAGTAGTGCAAACGGCCACCATCCATACGGAGCACGACGCCCACGGTGTAGATGCGCCCGGTCGAGAGCGCTCGCGCCAGCCCACTGCGCCGGTAGCCAAGTTTTTGTGCCGCCTCACGAACGCGCGTCCGAGTGACATCCGTCGCACTGAAGCCCGGCCGGTCGTTCAGCACAAAGACGGCGGTGGTTTTTGAGACGCCCGCTTCACGCGCCACATCGTTAATGGTAACAGCTTTGCCCATTCAATCCTTTGTAACCCGACGTAACCCGAGTTACTAACCCAGGTTACCAAACTCTTTATAAAATGTCAAGGGCACTAAAAAGCAATAAAGATGCCATGGCAGCAGCCATGGCATCCGACAGACAATATTACAACGGGGAGCTTAGAGACTCGCGGGAAGCACCACTCCGTTATCGGGGCAGGTAACAGTACCCGCACCGTTCACACTACAGCCTGTTAATTCCCTAGGCTCGAACCACAATACCATCATAGGCGACGGCGATTCCGTGCGGCAGAAATGCCTCGACCAACTCCTCGTGCATCAGACCGCCGTTGTGTGAGAAGTGCGTGGCGATAAGCTTGGTCTTAGCCGTTACCGCTTCACAGTCGCGCAGGGCCTGCGCCATCAGCACGACGCCATCCACGCCCATGTGCCCCTTGTTGCTGCTCTTTGCCCCGCCGTAGGTACAGTCAAAGACCGCGATATCCAGTGCTGCACCCTCGGCCAGAGCCACCAGTGTTGCCTCGGGGTAGAGTCCGGAGTCGTGGCCGTAGAAGAGTGACTTGCCATTGCTACGGGTGATGCGCAGGACAAACGCGCCCGGCGCATGGTCCGCGGGCAGCGGCAAGATCATATCACCCATTGGTGTGGTGACTGGAACCAGTGCCTCCAGCGCCGGGCGCAGATCCAGATTCGCCTTTGTAGGGTTGGGGAAAACCGAGTGCAGCATCTCCATCACCTGCGCATTGCCAAAGACCGCGATCGGCTGCGCGGGCGGTGTGTTGGTGAATGGTCCGGAGGCCCACTCCAGCTCGGTGGGGACAATGTGATCCGAGTGCTGGTGCGTGAAGACAATCGTACGTACTTCAGCCAGATCACGCCCGGTACGCAGCATCTGCATCACGGTATCGGCGGAA
The DNA here is from genome assembly GCA_031387365.1 of Armatimonas sp. GTDB lineage: Bacteria > Armatimonadota > Armatimonadia > Armatimonadales > Armatimonadaceae > Armatimonas. Next base: position 9,929 of record JANNDD010000219.1, read on the forward strand.
AAGTCAATCTTGAGGTCATTGCCCAACAGCGCCCCCGAGCGTGCGCGAAGATTCGGACCTCCTCGGCGACGGGCTTCCTGGCAGGCGGGGCAACGGCAAAACGGAGCGGGCCAGCCCTCGGCGGCAGCGGTTCCAAAAATAGTCAGTTCCATGGCGAAATTGTAGCAGATTTTAGACCGGAGCCCGTCGGAAGAGCAGCTTGTCGCCGTGTTTCTGCCTCGGGACGCCAACCGAATTAAACACCTCACAAAGTACATGACGAGCCGCTGCACTGTGGGGTTTGATGAGAGCTACCTGGATTGCCTTGAGCCAGGTAGCCGACTCGGCAAAAACAAGCTCCTCCGCCCCCATAATATCCACTTTAAGAAAATCAACTCGCTCTACGGCAAACTTCTCTAGAAGCTCAGGCATTGTCCAGCCACGAATGTTCTCACTGCCCGCTTTCTCGTGCATCTGATAGGCCCAGGAGCAGTCATCCCGGTTCGCAATTGACAGAGTGATGGGGAGTGGCCAGAGTGCTCCGGCAACCAGGGTAATATTGGGGTAAGGTGCCACATTTTGACAGGCGATTTGGTAGTTTTCCGGAGCGGGTTCTAGGGCAATAATTTGTGCGTGGGGATAGAGATTGGCGTAGAGCACGGCTGCATAACCGACATTTGCTCCCATATCAAAAATTAGCTGCGGGGGCTCAGAGAGAGTAACCACATTGTGCTTTTCAAATAAGACCTCAACAAGCGCAAGGCGATCCACTCGGTTCGCACGGCAGAGAACCGGATGCTTAAGCCCTGGAATTTTTAGGGATAACACCGCCTGACCCTTACGTTCTGCAAGCTGCAGTTGTAGGCCTTGATACCAGCCCATCCCTCGGCAGTAGCGATAAAATGTTCGAAGTCCTTCTGAAATAGCCATTGAGGGAAGTTGCTTGCATAAACTGTGCCGTCTGCCCGAGAGGGGAGTGAAGGCGTGGAAAAGCTCCTGCGTACGATATAATTGCTACGTTACGGGGGCGAATGAGGTCTGGTGGTCTTCCCGGTCTTCAAAACCGTGTGCGGGGTGATGATGTCATCCTGGGTGGGTTCGATTCCCACACGCTCCCGCCACCCTCCTCCCCCTTCCCCTCCTCCCGATAACAGGAGGAGGGGGGAGTATAGATGCAGTACGCCTACCAAACACCTGGGCCACAGGGGACACTGCGTGTGGCGCGCCCCGAGCTAGCCTGGCCGATCCGTCCCCAAGACGGCGCGCAGATCGTCGGCATGGACCTCCGCCTCAACGACGAGCCTCTCTCTGCGCACTACGAAAGCGGTGCGGTGCGGGCCATGCCCTCTGCGCCTCTTCCCCCCGGAACCTATCGGGTACGCTGCCGAGTCACGTTTTCGCCCAAGCAAGATGATGCCACGGTCTCCTGGAGCTTCACTATCGCTCCGGGGGCACTCACGACACTTCCTCCGCCCTCGGCTTGGGCACGTGATGCTCTACTAACGGCGAACCGTCTCCGCCTACGGCTCGGGCTTGCGCCCCTTGCGCTCGATCTCCGGCTCTGCGCGGCGGCACAGGCGCATGCGGCCTACCTGGATAAAAACCAGCTCGTCGGCCACTTTGAGAGTGCGAGCAAGCCTGGCTTTGTGGGAGATACTCCGCTGGCACGTGCCCAGGCTTTTGGGTACGCCGCTACCTTGGCCGAGGACGTGAGCTTCGCCGAGGGCACGCCTGAGCGGATCGTCCGCGCTCTCTTTGATGCCCCGTACCACCGCTTGCCGTTTCTGCGCCCCGGTGGGCTGCTCTTTGGTGCGGGCAATGTCCAGAAAGCCTCGGGTTTGCTCTTTGGCGG
>JANNDD010000242.1:0-2102 GCA_031387365.1 Armatimonas sp.
CTCAACGGCTTTCCAGTTCCCACGGATTTTCTTCAGAAGGGCGTAGGTCGTCGCTCCGTCAAAGAAGCCCTGCTCAATCTCGGCTTTATAGCGCGTTTTCTTAAAGTCAATGGGCTTATCGGCGGGCGTGCGCGGCTCACAAACCACAAAAGCAAGGTCGCCTAAGACGCGCAGCTTGGTCACTCGAAAGAGCACTTTTTGCTTGAGATCGGCTTCGATACGTGGCCGCAGTGCATCCAAAAGCGGCTTACGCAGCGGATGTGTCGCGCCGATCCCGGTTGGTTTAGCATTTTGAAAAAATGGCATATCTATCGCCTTGCCGCCTCCGCTTCAAGGACGAGCGGCTCCAGCGCTTTCTCATGGTCTTCTGGGTTGATCAGGCGAATCACGCCCTTGTGGTCGAGAATAAAAACCGTGGGCCAGCCAACAATATTATAGGCATCGGCGATCGGCCCTTGATTGCCATCATAGAACGAGCGCCAGGTAATCTTTTCCGTCTCCTGCGCCTTCTTCACCAGCTCACGTGTCTGGTCGCTATTGACCCCCACGATCGCAAAAGGCCGACCTTCAAATCTCTTCACGAGCGACCGCTCGGCGGGATACATCTCCCGGCAAGGCGGTCACCAGTTTCCCCAGAAGTCCAGCATCACCACCGTCCCCCGATAGTCGGAGAGCTTGAAGCGCTTGCCATCAGGGTCGTCGCCCTGGATCTCAGGCGCAACCGCACCAAGACGAAGATTCAGCAAGTTCTTCGCGCCTGCCAGCTCCTGTTTTGCCTTCTCCCCCGCCGTCACTTCCTTGTAGAGCGTGAAAGCTGTCGGGTAGCGTGCAATCACTTCCTCAAGAAGCGCCACACATTTCTTCGCGGCGGCAGGCTGCTGAGCGCTGGGAATGGGGCGCGTCGTGTAGGCACTAAACCCTTCCATAATGCGCTTTGCCTGCCAATACGTTGCCTGCCCTCGTACTTTGGGGTGCGGGCTCCGCTTGCGCAGCGCTTCCAGGAGCATCTCCCCTTCTGGTATAGGAGCGAAGTAAAGAGTCGTCGTGATCCGCCCCGCCTCAGGATGGCTAAGAAAGTGATGCTCGATCAGCTTTGCAGTATCTACCGTCAGCTCACTGGCAGAAAGCAGCTGCGCCAGAAGTTCAAACGCACCCGAGGCTTTAGGATCGGCCTGCACAAGTGCAAGTCCGCGCTTCGCAAATGCCTTCCGGAAGGTATTGAACTCCTCGTCAGCCGCCGTGTAGCCCGGTGTACCGCGTTTCTCTTTTCGCAGAGCCGCATAGTAGGCATCCTGGCATGCCTTGAACTCCGCTTGCAACCCCGCAATCGTCTCGTTTTGAATCCACTTCATAGTTTGTACATAATATCCGTTCTCAGCACATATTTCTGCCCCGAAGTCACCGTGCAGCCTTCGTGCATAATCTCATGAGCAAAGCATAACGCCATTCCTGTTTCTGGACGAACTTTGAGCACAGGCCGTAGCCAATCATCGTAAAACGCCGTCTCACCGCCTTCGCAACCATCGCTGAGATAGATCATCAGAGTCGTGAAGGAGCGTCCAAGAGGAAGTGAGATGCCCTCTACCACACGCGGTGGCAGTGCTACAGAACCGTCATGATGCCGCTTGAACTGCTGGCCTGGCTCATAGCGATAAAAACGCCAGCGCTCATTGAGGCCAATCGGCGTCTGACCTTCCGGGCCTTCGGGAATTAGGCTATTAACACGCTCCCAAATCTCGGCGGCGTAACGGGGGTCATCCCAGATCGCCCGGTCGTTGTTGCGGATCTCAGTTGCCTTTATATGTCCAGCAGACGTGTTAATTGTCGCCAGTTCAAACCCCAGCGCCTCGCCTTTTCCAATCAGTGCTTGGCACTCGTTGGGGGTGAGTAACTCGGGAATCGTAAAGATATCGGGCGCAAGCCCTTTGACAAAGTACGGCATATTTGTGGCTCCTTCAGATGTAGATTTTATAGGTTGCTTGCCCGAGGAGCAAGGAGAGCAGGCTCCAGAGGGCACCGACGGTGTAGTCGCCGAGAATTAGGCCAAGGAAGAACGGGATCGCGCGGCGGTGGGCTGTCATGCCGCCGTAGCGGATGAGCAG
>JANNDD010000255.1:0-5202 GCA_031387365.1 Armatimonas sp.
CCTCAAGGCACTCGCGGAGCTCTCCGGCCAGCCGGTTTTTGCCGATCTCTACCGGAGCCAGCCGGTGCATGTGGGCAGCAAGAGCGAGATCAAAGACCCACAGAGCGCTATGGGGAAACTCGATGCGCTCTGCCAGCCCGAGGGCTATCTCTGGTGGACAGCAAACAAGAGCCTGCTCTTTCGCAAGCGCGACTGGTACCGCCAGCGCCGCTACGAAGTCTCGGATGCCCAGCGCGAGGCACTCAGCCGCACGCTCAAACAGCGCGGCGGGAAGTTTATCGTCGCCGATCTGATCCCTCTGGCCGAGCTCTCGCTGGAACAGCTCGTCGGGCTCTTTGACGACGTCAATCCGATGCAGGCACAAGAGAGGGTCTGGGCCATGCCCGAGGCGCTCCGGATGATTGTCGCGGGAGTCGGGCCGCAAGAGCCCATTACGCAGGGACAGAACTATCCTCTGCTAGTGAACCTGGAGGCTCCCCGCGTGCAGCCGCTCTGGGCGGCGTTTCTGGAGCGCTACCTGCACCCGACGGTAATCTTTTATCTTGACCCGGCCCAGTTCGGCTTTCTCTGCGACGCACGTCTGCTCTCCGACAAGCCTGCTATGGAGCTATCTATCCACCTTCAGCCAAAGGCGCAGCACATGGCAGTCGGGGGGCAGATTCACATTCCCCTCGAAATCCCCGATGACCGCCGCAGCAAGACGCAGATTACGATGACCCTCCGCTAGTAACCACCTCACCGGGGGGCCGTCGGGGTGGGTGTTAAGCGGGTAGTAGCAGTCCCCATTTTTCGTAGCAGGCGCTTCGGTAGGAGGGGAAATTGTCTTGCTCGATGGCGATGCGTGCTCCCTCCATCACTTTGGCGTAGTAGGCGAGATTATGGTAGGTGGCGAGGCGCGAGTAGAGGATCTCTTTGCTCTGGTGCAGATGCCGCAAGTACGCCGCGCTATGGCGCTGGCAGACCTTGCAGTCGCACTCGGGGTCAATGGGGCCTTGCTCATCCGTCCAGCAGGCGTTGGAGATATTGATGCGGCCCTGCGACGTGTAAAGCGCGCCGTTGCGTGCCATGCGGGTGGGCAGGACGCAGTCGAACATATCAATGCCATAGTAGATGCCGTCGAGTAAGTCTGAAGGTGTGCCGACGCCCATTAGGTAGCGTGGTTTGTGAGCCGGCAGGAGCGGCGTGGTGAGAGCTGTGACCCGGCGCATCTCCTCCACGGGCTCACCCACACTCACACCGCCAATGGCGATTCCGGGGAAGTCCATCGCGCTCAAGGCCTCGGCGGATTGCACACGGAGATCGTCGTAGCCGCCGCCTTGCACGATCCCGAAAAGCAAGTGCCCGGTGGCGTCGCCGCCCAGCGCGTTGTGGCGCACTAAGCAACGCTCCTCCCAGCGCAGGGTGCGATCTAGCGAGTCTTTCGTGTACTGCCAAGTTGCGGGGTGGGGTGGGCACTCGTCGAAGGCCATGATAATGTCCGCGCCTAGCTCATGCTCGATCTCCATCACGCGCTCCGGGGAGAAGAGGTGCTTGCTGCCATCAAGTGTGGAGCGAAACGTCACGCCCTCCTCGGTGATCGTGCGCATGTCTTTGAGGGAGTAGACCTGGTAGCCCCCCGAGTCGGTGAGCATCGCGCCCTCCCAGCCGATAAACTTGGGCAAGCCACCAAACCGCGCTACGCGCTCGGAGCCGGGCCGGAGATACAGGTGGTACGTATTGCCCAAGATTAGTCTGTAGCCCAGCTCCCAGACCTCCTCGAAGGTCATCGCCTTCACCGTTCCCTGCGTGCCCACGGGCATAAAGGCGGGAGTCTGCACGGTGGCACGGGGAAGCCGCAGCTCCCCGCACCGCGCCTGGCAGTTCGTCGCTGAGTTTTTTAGAGTAAAGAGGCTCATGAAGCCACTATGCTACCATCACTTGCGCCTAACTGAGGGCTTCGCGGGCGGCGGCGTTTTTTGGATCGAGCTCTAAGACACGCTCCAGCTCCTCTAGTGCGTCTTTCTCGCGTCCCAGGCAGCGCAAGGCGACCGAGCGGTTGAGGCGCACTTCAATGTAGCGTGGGTTGATTTCCAGGGCGCGTGTAAAGGCTTGCAAGGCTTCGTCGTCCTGGTCGGCGGCATGGAGTGCGACGCCAAGCTGGTTGTGGAGATCCGGGTAGGTGGGAGCGAGTGCGAGTGCTTGGCGGTAGGAATCTGCGGCGGCCTCAAACTCCCCCTTGCGGTAGAGATCTAGTGCCAGCCGGGAGTGTAGCGCGATGGAGTCCTCTAGGCTGGGAGGGAGCTGAGAGAGGGCAAGCTCTGCCGCTTCCTGACCGAGCTGTGCGGCTTCGTTGAGGCGGCGCGCATCCGCATAGCTGGGATTGATCGCCAGTGCCTGAGTGAAAGCCGCGGAGGCTTCGTCCAGCTTCTCTAGCGTGAGAAGGGTACAGCCAAGGCGAAAGTGCAGGTCTGCGTAGTGCGGGTGGAGGGTGAGCGCTTGGCGCAGGTGTGCTGCGGCTTCTTCGGCGGCATGCTTATCTAGGAGGGCCCCTCCTTGCGCGGAGGCGTTGCGTGCCGCTTGCTGTTTTGCCAGCGCGGCATGGGCCTCGGTCAAATAGAAACGTGACAAGCCGTCGGTGAGAGGGCTGAGGCGCGGGTGGCTTAAGATAGCCTCGAACTCAGTGATTGCGGTCTCGTACTTCCCTTCATCGAAGAGACGCACTGCTCGATCGTAGTCGGTTGCATCTTCGCTGCGCCGTAGCATCCTCCCCCATAGTGACATTGCTGACTTGTGTCCTTCCGCGAAAATTATAGCACTTTATACAAGAGTAAGCCGCTTGTGTTTTAATCGTCGGCAGATACCTCGAAAATGGTTACCTCAGAGCCCGTGTAGACCGTGTGCAGTGCCCCAGGTTGCTTACCCATAGCCCAGTCCACTGGGACATAGTCCCCTAAATCGGCTCCCGCAAGGCGATTGAGATAGAGAATGTAGCGGATTTTGTTGGCCACTAGCAAGGCTTCTCTCTGGCTGTCATTGGTGCTCTGGGAGAAGAATCGTCGGGTTTCGCCCAGCTTGCGCCCGTATGCCTTGGTCTCGCTCCAGTGCCCGTTGTAGCTGATGCAGCGCGTGTGGGCCGGAACGACGGCAGCCAGATGTGGCATGAGAGGAGTGTTGGGAAAGCGTGTATGGCTGGTCGGATCGGGCGCGACAAGCACAATGGAATCGGGAGGGGCATGCGCACGTAGCCATTCCAGTGCACTTACTTCATCGCTGCTAAGATAGGGGCGGTAGGCCGTTCCAGACTCGTTGTTCTGTAGCCGTGTGATGTCACGCAGCAGCAGCAGGGCGTTGGAAGGAAGCGTGATAAGCACCCCAAAGAGCGCGAGAATCTTGGGGAAGTCGCCGCTCAGCTTGCCTGCGAGTGTGCTCAGCCCGATTCCCGCCAAGAGCGCAATCGGAATATGCGGCCCCATGAGCAATTTGCGCTGGAACTCAAAGGGCAGATAGGCCACGGCCACTCCGACAACGGCCCAGCAAATAAGCAAGCCGCGCCCTGGAGTTGCTGTCTTCTGGAGTGCCCCCAAGATGCCCAGCGGCAAGAGAAAACCGTAGCCCAGGAGTACCCAGGGCAGCAGGCTCGTGTAGGTTGGCTCGGTTTCGTTGGCGCGCGCCCGAAAGATCGCATCGGTTTTAAGGACATAGGCAATGTGCGCGGTGCTTGGCAGGGTCGCCGCTCCGATCACAATCAGTCGAAGCCACCCGGAAACACTCACTTTGCGCTGCGAAATATCGCTCGCCAGTCGCCAGGTAAACGCGACGGCAAAAAGCGGGATCACATCGTAGGTGTGGCTGTTTCCCAGAAGAAACCCGGCGAGGCATGCGGGGAGCGTGTCGCGCAGCTTACCTGTCTGTTCTGAGCGCAGGAGTGCCGTTATGAACACAACCATTGCAAACGTCGCGGGCGCAAAGAGCGGCGAGTAGTAGAGCGACTGGAAGGTAATGGCCTCGTGCTGAAATGTATCTATCGTCGCTTTAGCGAAGGCAAAAGGCTTCAGAGAGGGATTGCCTGGAATCAGCCAGCCCAGCCCGGCGGAGAAGCAAACCAGTGCAAAGGCGAGCTTGCGTGCCCGCTCGTCGCTTACGGCCAGCGCGAGCAGCCGCGCCACGGCCCAGAGCAGCGCTGCGCCGCCGAGTATGCGCGCAAGATGAAAGACCAGAATCGGCGGCAAGACCCGGCTTAGGGTTCCTAAAAACAGAAACCAGAGATTGAAGAGCAGCGTCTGGCGCGCCTCGGGCTCGGCGCAGAACTGGTTGTGCTGGAAAAACGCACCGCTTGCCACGTGCCGCATCCAGGTTAAGTACACATCGCTGTCGTCAATATTGGTCGTCAGCCCCGTATAAACAGAACCAGCCGGTGTGAGCAGCCAGCCGACGAAATAGGGCACTGACGCCACTACCAGCGCCAGTGCCCCGATAAGAAGAGTGAACCGCCGCTCTGGCACCAGGCTATTTTTCCTCCAAAAACGCGGTTATCGTGACAGAGAAGCGGCGGGTTTCGCCCGGCTCAATGGACTGGAGGCGTCCGGCTTCGCGCTCGGCGGCGCGGCCTAGTACTTTGCAGTTCGCGGGCTCGATGCCGCAGACATACTCGCCCTCGCCCATCATTTTCCAGACGGTCAGGTGCGGGAACTCGGATTTTTTGTAGGCGATTCGCACGCCAAAGCCCGAGGGATTGACCATCTCAATAACGATGTCCTCGGTGGGAATATCATGGAAAAAGCACTGCTCGGCGTAGTCCGATACGGGGGCGGTGAGAGTGTTGGCGGTCGCGTGGCCTGCCTCAGCGGCGGCGTCGCGCGGGGTGCTAGTGGTGCCTTCCGGGAAGCGAATCACGGTGCCTTCGTCTACCAGCGGCCAGCCAAAGTTTAAGTGATAGAGCAGCATCAGTGGGCTGGTCTTGAAGCCCTCGTTGGTGATCGTGTCGGTAATTGTCATGCTCGTGCCGCCCACGGGCGTGGAGATCGTGCGCTTAAGACGTAGGTTCTCGCCAAAGACCGTGGCCTCGCGCATTGTCCCTTCCACAAAGACTGTGGCCTCGCTGCCTTCCCAGTCCGTCCAGGCGCTGGCACTCTCCGCAGGAATGTGCGAGAGACGCCCGTGAATGCCCAGAGCTTCTTCGCCGTCTTGATTGGACGCGCCCGCGTTGCTTAAACCGCAGCCCGT
>JANNDD010000275.1:0-4525 GCA_031387365.1 Armatimonas sp.
CGCAAAGAAGGGGTTCCTCTCAAGCTGAAGATGGCTCTGGAAGAAGTGCTCACCCGGCGGCACAAGCTGCAAGACCTCCAGAGCGAGATCACCCAGCACGAGACGGAAGTGAAGCAGATCGAGCAGGATCAGAGCCGTATCCGCCAGAACATGAACGTGCTGGATCGCACCTCCGAGAGCTACAAGCGCTATGTCCAGCAGCTCGACGAGCAAGAGATTCGCATCCAGAGCCTGCGTAAGCAAGTGACCGGGCTAAGAGGCCAGCTCGCCACCACCCAGCGCGAGCTTCGTGCGTTTGTGGATAAGCTGGACGTCTGATGGAGAGCCATCTCTGCGCCGCTTCGCGCCATCTCTCCGCCTTCGTGGAACTCAGGCACCTCTCTTCCCCTGTTTGTTCGCAAGCTCACGGGAAGAGAGGCTGACTATAGCCCTAAGCTTGCCCCTCTTCCGGCGACGAAGGAGCGAATACGGGAAGAGGGGACGGAGCGAGCTTGCGAGCATCCAGGGGAGATGGCGAGGAACGAGCCGGGGGAGATGGCCGCCCTACCCCCCGCGTCGCAAGCGCTCGCGGGCCATTTGGATATCGGCTTTGAGCTCGGGATCGGCGGCAAAGCGTGCAAGCGCTTTGTCGTCGGTTTTGCTGCCGATGTAGCCAACCAGCCGGGCGGCGTGGGCGCGCACGTGGCGAGGGCGCTTGCCGCCAAGAATATCCAGTAGCTCTTTCAGGTAATCCGCACGGATGGTCTTGCTGCTGCCTGGTCTACAAACCGTGTGAATGGTCTGTGCCATGCGCAGCATCGCGGCCTTAGCCTGAACTTTATCGGTGCCCGCCATGAGATCGGCGGCGGCGAGAAGAGAGTCGCGCATGGGTTAGATTCCTTTCAAGCTCCACGGAGCACGGTACGGTTCATAGAGAAGGCGATTCGCCTCTTCGTCGTTGATGAACTTCCAGGTCTTGGGGTCGTAGGTCAGCTTGCGGCCAAGCGTGTAGGCGATATTGGCGATAATCGGGAGGATAATTACTTTTACCCCAATCTCGACATCCATCACGGGCTTCTCACGGGTCTTGATGCAGTGGCGCCAGTTTCGTCTGTGGCGCTCGGTCGGGTCGGCGTTCTCCGGGTGCAAAAACGCCTTGAAACCGTCGGCAGGCGGCGTGTAGAGCTTGGCTTTTTCTTCCGTGGCGCAGCCGCCATCGCCGCCCGCCACGATCAGATCGCCTTTGTCGCCCGTGTAGGTGCCGCCCCACTCGCCCTCGAAGCGCTCAGGAACCACACCGGGCTGCTCCCAGATCAGGGTCCACTGCGGCTTGGAGAACTCCCACTTCGCTTTCATGGTGAGTGGCGCATCATAGACGGAGTTGGGGTTGGTCTCTCCGCTTGCAGTCACCGTGACCGGCGCGTCCCAGTTGTCTTGGCCCGTGAGCCACAGAGCGATGGACATGGCGTGGTTGCCGCGGTCGCGGATGAAGCCGCCGCCGGAGTCCATGAGCCAGCGGAAGTTAAAGTGCACAATCGCGGGGTTGTAGGGCCGCCATCCGATCGGTCCCAGCCACATGTCCCAGTTCAGCTCGGGTGGCGCGGGGCCTTCCTTGCCAAAGCTATTGTCCGTGACATAGTTATTGGGGTGCCAGAGCTTGACCTCTTTGATAGTGCCAATCTGCCCATTGCGAATGTAGTTACAGGCCACGGCGGCGCTCGGATGCGAGCGCCCCTGCGAGCCGATCTGCACCACACGCTTGTAGCGCCGCGCCGCCTCGATCATCGCACGGCCCTCTTCGATGGTCTTACACGTGGGCTTCTCGGAATACACATCTTTTCCGGCCTGGCAGGCGTGCACGGTCATCAGGGCGTGCCAGTGATCAGGCGTTCCAATGGTGACGGCGTCAATGTCCTTGCGCTCCAAAACCCGCCGGTAGTCATCGGTGAGCAGCGGTGAGCCTTTCACTTTAGCGGCATTTGCCTTGAGGTGATTGGCATCCACATCACAGAGCGCCGCGCACGAGTCCGCCACTACATGGCTGCTGCCCATACCGCCTAGTCCAATATGCCCATAGACAATCTTCTCGTTCGCGCCTCGTGGGCTCTGAGGAAAGATTGTCGCAAACTTATCCACCACACGCTTCTTTGCTTCCATGACGCTTTAATTCGCGAGAGAGGGAAGGGGTTCCTTCTGAGAGCGCCTCATTTGATCCGCCCACACGAATTGATCCGCCCACACGAACGTGGGCGTCAATAAGCCTTCGGCTGGGAAGTCGCTCCGCGACAGAGAAATCTGAGCAATAGTTCTGAGTCGCGGAGCGACATTCTGGCGGAGGAACGACGCCTCCGGGTGCCCTCTGGGCGGCCCACGTTGTGTGGGCGGATTCACGCTACTACTGCGCCTGCCTCTTGAGCTGTCGTGCAAAAAAAAGATGAAGCGAAGAGAGACAGGCACTGATCCCGATTGCCCCTAAAGTGAACCAGAGGCCTGCGTTGCCCATGTCTTGGTCGAGCCGATAGCCGATAGGAATTAGCCCCAGCCAGGCGATAGCAATGAGCACGTGAAGCGCCACTGTGAGGGTTTGCAGGCGCAAGATCCCCAAGAGCGCCGCTAGAAACAGCGCCATGCCCACGGTCTGTGCCTGCCGCACGTAGATCTGGATTAGCCCCATGTCCTCCAGAACGTGGGCAAGATAGAAAAAAGCAAGTCCGTAGAGCACACACAGCGCTGAGGCCAGAATCTCCAGCGGTGAGCGCCCAATCCTGGTGCGTTTCTGTTGTTGCATAAGGTTACTTTACCGCGAGGGAAAATAGCATTTTTCTACGGTGAAGGCATGGACTTACACGCCCTCACGATGGATTTTCTGGGCGCAGGCGCTGTGCAGAAGGGAAAGAAGAAAGGCGACGATACCCGTGAACAGAGATCCCCAGAAATATCCGTTGTCGCGTTTGTCGCATACAAGGACGATCCCAAGAAGAACGAGGCTGCCTGCAAGGAGACCGAACGCGATGACGGCATGAAAGGCGCGTGCGAGTGCGCGTTTTCCCTTAAGAAGCGTCAGTGCACCTCCTAGTGTCACCCCTAAAAGGGGACCGAACATCGTAATGCTGATCGGCGACAGGATAATAAAATAGGCCAGTGGAACACTGTAGATCAAGCACAGAGCCACCACGACAGTCTCCAGGAGGGTGAGGGGAAGGCGTTGCTGTTGCTGCATCCCCTACTTTACCACCGCCCAATGATATTGGGCAGATTACGTGGCGACGACGGGAAATTCCGCGATTCTCAGGAGCGTGGAGCCATAGGGAACCAAGAGGAGGGTTTCTGCGGGCGTGGTGACCGCGACCGGCGATTTTGGCAGTGGCCCGGCGGCGTGTTTTTCGAGTCCCCACTCAGGCACTCGGTGCCCTGTCGCCGTGATCGTCAGCGTCTCTTTGTCTAGCACGAGTGGCTTGCTCAGATCGAGCGCGTAGTTCCACGGTGTCGTCGGGTGCACCTCGCGATCCGCCCACGGCTCCGGCCCATCCGGGCGCACATCCTCGCCAATCTTCAACCCAAAAAGCAGCGGCCCCACATAGATGGCAACCCCACCGCTGGGGCACGTTTCGGTATAGGCATCAAGAGGAGAATGATACATTTCGGAATGAACCTGAAGCGTAATCGGAGCTAATGTCGTGAGTGTCACGGTTTTCTGGGTGATGGATATGCCCACGCCAAAGGTTGGTATCGGCAAGTGCAGGTCGGTGCTTCCACGTATTGCTCGAATCGTGACTGTCTCGCCGTAGGGGTAGTCGGTTTCGACGACAAACGCGACGGCTTCGGTTGAGACAGTGCACGGGGCGAGAGAGAGAGCGGCAAGACTGCCATCGGCGCACTGCATCCACAAATGGCTTGTCAGCTTGGGCCAGCCTTGGTGGAAGTTGGCGGTGCAGCAACCAAAGTTAGGCTCCAGCCCGAAGAGATTTGAGCGTGGGCCATTAGTGGTGAAGATCGTCTCCTCTTTTGTTTTTGAGTCGGTGCAGAGAACTTGGTTCACTTGCTGATCGTACTGGTGCCCCCACATATCATTGGTGAACGTGGCAGGGAGTGCATTGTAGGCAATCCGCTCGAAACGAAGGGCATCAAAGACATCTCCGTTTTCTGCGAAACGTAGCTCCAGAGAGAACATGGCTTCGACCACGGCACATAATTCGGTGCCCTGCGAGGGGAAGAGACCCGCGAGAGATTCGTCGCCGCTGAACATTCCATTCGCTTGTCCATGGAACTTTGTAAGCTTGCCGAAGCCATAGGGATTGTTACCTGGACGGTAAAGTGGTTCTTTGAGTGCCATGGCGTGGTTGACGACATGGTTCTCCAGTGTCCATTTCGTCGCCTTCTCCATGTGCTCGAAGTTCTCAAAGTGCGCTTGCCAGTTGTAGCCTTGTTCCGCGGCGAGGGCGAGCAGTTCGTCGAGCCAGGCTTCGCCGGTCTGCTCTTTCAGCCATTTAATCGAAATCGCAAGCTCCATCCAGCGCATCTTGGCCCAGTCCCAGAGCGGGGTTTC
>JANNDD010000288.1:0-33059 GCA_031387365.1 Armatimonas sp.
CAGTCGGCCTCGGCTTTGGAGGCAAAATAGAGATTGGTGGCGTAGGTGAGTGCCAGGCGCTCGGGAACCAGAAGCTCGGCGGAGGGATACTTCCCTCGGCACCAGTCGCCAAGAAACGCGGCTTTCTCATCTAGGTCGGTAATCGGAATAAACTCCTCACGGTGCGCCCAGCGTTTCGTGTTCCATTTTAGGTAGGCCGCGCCGGGCAAGTTCCCAACCACGGGATCGAATGCGAGCAGAGCATGCGGATAGCCGCGCTTGAGCTTGTCGGCAAGAAGCGGCGTCTTGGAGGCGAAAGAAAAGTGAAGGTAGCCATCCAAACCCAGCTTGCGGCGACGGGCACGTGCGCTTGGGCGCGGGTTTGCCGATGCCCGTAGTGCCCCTTCCGTGAGTATCGCCGGAAGAAACAGAAGGGGCGTCGCATGCCAATAAAACTCAGGGCCAGGAACCATTCTCTTAAAAGGATTGTACACTCTCGTTGCGAAAGACGAACCTGCCGCGATACAATCGGCGGCATCGTCTTCAGGAATTAACTATATGGCAAGATCGCTCATCATCGTGGAATCGCCCGCAAAAACCAAGACCCTTAAAGGTTTTCTGGGCCCAGACTATAAAGTTGAGGCCAGCATGGGCCATGTCCGCGACCTCCCCAAATCCAAGCTGTCCGTGGATATTGAGAATGACTTCGCGCTGACCTACGAGCCACTGACGGATCGTAAAGACGTTTTAGGCAGGCTGGCGGCGGCGGCGAAGGGCTGCGACACGATCTACCTCGCCTCCGACCCTGACCGCGAGGGCGAGGCAATCTCCTGGCACATTGCGGCGGCGCTCAAGCTTCCCAAGTCACGGATCAAGCGCATAGTCTTCAACGAGATTACCAAGTCTGCCGTGCAGGCCGCGCTCGCCAATCCACGTGATATCAACCAGGATAAAGTGGAGGCGCAGGAGACGCGGCGGACGCTGGATCGGCTGGTGGGCTACAAGATTAGCCCCCTGCTCTGGAAAAAAGTGCGCAAGGACCTCTCCGCCGGGCGGGTTCAGTCCGTGGCGGTGCGCCTGATCTGCGACAGAGAGCGGGAGATTCTCGCGTTTGTGCCCGTGGAGTACTGGAGCCTCACGGCAAATCTTGCGCCCCAGACCGGCAAGAAACAGACCTTCGATGCCAGCTTTGTTGGCTTTGAAGGCAAGAAGCTTGAGATCAAGACCGAGGAGCAGACCCTGACGGTGCTCCAGGCGGTCGAGAAAGCCGCGTGGCAGGTTGCCAAGGTCAAGAAATCCGAGCGTCAGCGGCGGCCCTACGCCCCGTTTATTACGTCCACGATCCAGCAAGAGGCCGCGCGCAAGCTAGGCTTCACTAGTAAGCGCACGATGTCCGTGGCGCAGCAGCTCTACGAAGGAATTGATCTCGGCGGCGAGGCGGGCACTGTTGGTCTCATCACCTACATGCGTACCGACTCGACCCGTGTGGCGGGTGAGGCACAGGTAGCGGCCAAGGAGTACATTGTCTCCACATTTGGCAGGCCCTACGCCCCTGAGAAGTTCAATGTCTATAAGTCGAAAAACGCGGCTCAGGATGCGCACGAGGCCATCCGTCCCACCTATATCACTCGTGATCCAGATGGCATCAAGACACGCCTCAACGCCGATCAGTACAAGCTCTACCGGCTGATCTGGTTGCGCTTTATCGCCTCGCAGATGTCGCCCGCCGTCATGGATGTTGTGCAGGCCGATATCGAGGCCGCAAAGTACACGTTTCGCGCCACGGGCTCGACCATCAAGTTTGATGGCTTCTTGCGTGTCTACACCGAGGGCAAAGACAACCCGGCACAGGTGGACGACGACGAGAAGCCTCCGCTGCCGCCGCTGAACGAGGGCCAGGCGCTTGATCTGCTAAAGCTCCTGCCCAAGCAGCACTTCACCGAGCCCCCTCCCCGTTTTACGGAAGCTACTCTAGTCAAGATGATGGAGGAGCAAGGAATCGGGCGTCCGAGCACCTACGCCTCGATTATCTCCACAATCCAGGACAGAGGCTATGTGGCGCTTAATGAGAAGAAATTCCAGCCCACCGATCTGGGCTTAGTGGTCACCGACTTACTGGTGCAAGCATTCCCGCAAATTCTTGATGTTCACTTCACGGCCGGCATGGAGGAGCGCCTAGATGCCATTGAAGAGGGCAAGGAGACCCGTGTGGCGCTGCTCAAGGAGTTCTACGCACCCTTTGAGAAGGCGCTAAAAGCCGCCGACGAGAACATGGGCAAGTTCGCCAAGGACATTGGTCGGCCCTGCCCGGAGTGCGCGAGCCCACTTGTGGAGAAGTTCAGCCGGTTTGGCAAGTTTATCTCCTGCTCCAACTACCCGACCTGTAAGTACAGTGAGAAAGTCGCCGCCGAGGGCCTCGATGGTGAGCCGGTGCCCGTCGCCGAGCCCGTGGTCTCCGAGATACCCTGTCCTAATTGCAGCCGCCTGTTGGTGGAGAAGACAGGGCGCTTTGGTAAGTTTCTTGCATGCCCTGGCTACCCCGAGTGCAAGTACATCCACAAAGACAAGGCGGCGGCGGTGTCTACGGGGGTAAAGTGCTTCGCATGCGGCAAAGGTGAGTTTGTCGAGAAACGGAGCAGAACCGGGATATTCTACTCCTGCAACCAGTACCCTGCCTGCAAGACGGCGCTCCCTGGCAAGCCGCTTACGGACCGGCAGTGCCCTCAGTGTGGTGGCCTGCTCCATGAAAAAGTATTTAAGGGGCGGCTCACAGGAATCGGATGCGCGAGCAAAGAGTGTGGCTACTCGGAGAGCATCAAGGCATCTCCAAAAGAAGAAACAGCCGAGGCCTAGTGCTTCGGCTGTTCAGCTAGCTTTGCGCGAGGGTGCGGGTGAGAAATTCTGTCTCCTCGGGCGGGAGCGGGATCAGAAATCCCTTGCCGTTTGCCATGGGGCGATGGGGCTGGACATCCAGCATGGAGAGGATGGCCATGATGCGCTCTCGCTCCATGGCACTGGCAACAGGCAGGCTTAAGATCCCCTGGCCATCTGTCTCGGCAAGTTCTAAAACCACCTTGAGTATCCCCACGGAGCGCTTTGCCATTGGGGAGAGCGGGAGAATCGGGCGGGGCAGAGCGACTTTAGGACGCGGTTGCCGTCGGGTGGTGGGTGCCGCCTTCTGCCTGATCTCCGCCTTTTGCCTGAGCTCCGCGCGGCGCTGATCCATCCCCTTCTGAAGGGCAACCTCAGCCTGCTCCGCTTGTTTCGCACGGGTCATCCAACGGCTGACAGTAGAGACATCAAGCTCCAGTGCCCGCGCAATTCGAGAAAGGCTCCAGTCATCTCGGTGAAATGCGAGAGCGGCCAGACGATTTCCGACAGTTGAGTCTTCGGCGGGGGATAGATTCTGCGCGATCCAGAGCTGAATCGCTTCCTGATCGCGCACGATCTGTGAGTTCTTAGCGGCCTGACGCAGAGCAATTTTGGCGGCTCTGACGGCCTCAGGGCTGGGCTCACGCAGCCGGGGAGCTTGGCGAGACACCTCAGGTTCTACAACGGGTATTTCCTCCTCGGTCTCAGACGAACTCGAATCCCACTCTCCCACTTCCTCCTCCTTAAACAATGGTGTCCAAAGCTGCATCGTCGTGGGGAGATCTTTAACCAAGTTATACCATCGTGATAGCTTATGAGGAGTCAGCCCAATCATGTCTGCAATCTCACGAGATTTTTTACCTTCTTGAAATTGCTGAATAACATACATTCGAACTGCATTGTGATGCCTGTCAAACTCTGTCAGTTCGTTATGGACAACAATAGGAGGCTCTAGTATGCTATCTCGCTGTCTAATCGGAGGGAGAGCTGTTTTTTGAAAATTAGGAATAGGCGAAACAGAAGCGCTTGCGACATCTCCGAGTTCTTCTTGAGGTATAAGTGTTAAAGGATTTTCACCAAGCATCTGAGCATAATTACGAAGAAGCTGAGGGATATATTCATCATCTTCAGCAAATATTTTCCGCTCTTCTTCGAGAATTTCTTCTTTCGACTGCGGTTTCCGAAGCGCTTGTCTTTGCCGTACTCGGCTGAGAACTTCTTGGCGGCGGCGCGGTAAAAACGAGGAATCAGACGTCATCATATACTATTTCTGCACAATTCTTGGATTCATGAGAAAAATCCACTATCCTAGACACGCACTTAGCCCAGAAAGTTCCCGTGTCAAAGGTGTGTCAATACTTTTTTTAGTGTATCATGGCTTATTTGACGAAACCCTCCCATTGCTTCTTCGCAGTAAAACAAGCGAGAGTATCCCCCCGATGGGAAACAGCGCCATCCCCCAAAACAGTGTTTGCAGAGAGTCCGCCAGCTCGGAACCCGCCCCGGACTGGCTGACATTGTTATAGGCTGCGAGATCTACCAGCAAACCAAAACAGCAAAATACGAGACCGCCCCAGCCGACAATGCGCATCTCTGCCTCAGACCTTGCCCCAGGCTCTAAGGTTTTCGATACTGATTTGAATAGACTCTAGTGGCGTGAGTGGTGCCTGGCAGCTATCTTGCTCCACCAGGTAGAACTTTGCTCCCGCCGCTTCCGCAGCCGCGAAGAGTGCCGGGTAATCTACAGTTCCTGCCCCGACGGGCGCGAAGTTACCTTCGGAGTCCATGTCTTTCAGGTGAACCAGGGGCACGCGGCCAGAGAGGCGCTTAAGATACTCGGGGATGTCCTGGCCGCCTTTTTTTACCCAGAAGGTATCCAGCTCCGCCTGGACATCCGGGGCAGCGTCGAAAAGCACATCCAGCCCGGTCTTGTCCCCGTCGGAGAGCTCGAACTCAAAGGCATGGTTGTGGTAGCAGAGAGTGAGTCCGGCAGCGGCGTACTGCGGGGCGACCGCGGAGAGCTCCGCACCTAGCTTCCGGTAGCCCTCCAGCGACTCGGTGTAGGGCTTGCCGATCCACGGGACAATCACGTAGTCGTAGCCAAAGAGCTCGGCATCGGCGATTGCCTGCACGGGGCTACCAGTCACGGTATCCACCCCAACATGGGCTCCGATCGCCCGAAGTCCATTAGCATCTAGAAGCGCCTTGACCTCTTCCGCCGTCTTCCCTGCATACCCTGCCAGCTCGACACCCGCATAGCCAAGCCGTGCCACCGTGGCCAGTGTTCCCGCCAGATCGCGCTGGGCATCGTCGCGAACGGTATACATCTGTAAACAAACCGGAATTTTTGTCATGCCCTTTTCTTCACCGCCAGACCCTTTATTTCCTGCGGGTACAATCTCCATGTGGAAACCCCCTTCCTACTCTGCTCGTCGCTCGATCCGGTCGAAGCGCTCTTCGTTATCGAGACGTTGCGCACTAAATCCTTTGTGGCGGAGCTGACCCGGCTAGCATCCGTCCCCGTACACGCCCTTGCCAATGACCCCGCTCATGCGTCGGATATCTGGATGCAGGACACGGTTGAGTTTGGAGTCCGCGGCGACAGGCCGGTGGCTCTCCTCGGGCTGCGTGACAAGCACGACCAAGGGCTTGTCTGTGGGCCACTTGACCGGCTGGTGGAGCGCTACTTGCAAGAGAAGCTCCCACATATAGAGCGTATGAACGTTGGCGAGGCGCTGCCAAAGCGCCGCTGGGTAGACTGGTACGGCAACTTGGAAGTCTCGCCTCCCGTGCCAGGGTTCCCGCAGGGGCGTATTCTGACGGGCAGGCAAAAAGAGCTGAGCTTTCACCCGGAGGCGCTTGCCTTCCTCGCAAAACAAAAAGTGCAGTGGCCACCGGTCTTCGTGGACGTGAGCTGGCTCACCATTGGGCACGTGGATGAGGTCATTAACTTTGTCCCGGCAGGCGCAAAAAAAGAAAAAAGAGAGCTGAGAGCTGAGAGAAAAGGCTGGCGCGCCCTGCTTCCCTGCCCAGAGAGCGCTGCATCGGCCCTGAGTGGCCTGAGCGACGACCAACCCATCTTTGTGGGCAAGCCCGGTGAAACAACCGCCGGGAAGCTCAAGGCGCTTGCTCAAAACGCGGAGCAGCAGCGTATTCGTGCGGCACTTAAAGTCACGCGGGAGCAGCTCAGAGCCGAGCTTGGGATAGAGGACAGCGATATCCTAGCGCTCCCTGCGCTCTTTGAGGACGGCCTTGCGGTGATTCCTAATCCGGTCAACAGCTTGGTGGTTGGCAAGCAGATCTTTGTCCCCGATCCCTGCTTCACGCCCTTCCGGCACCAGCTCGCCAGCAAGCTCTCCGAGCTGGGATTGACCGTCCACTTTCTGGACATCTGGGAGCCCTACCACACGGCATCGGGAGAGCTCCACTGCGGCACAAACGCCCTCCGGCGTCGTGCCTAGTCCTCGGTTTTGTCCATGTTCTCCAGAGCGATCTCAAAGTCGGCCATGGTGACGGCTTCGATCCCCCCTTCATCTGCGAGCCGGATCAGAGCCTGCATCCCTGCCTCATTGACCAGTGCGCGCAGATCGGCCCCAGAGAACTCCTCAGCACCCGCAGCAAGGCGATCTAAGTTGACATCGTCTCCAATGATCGCGCGTTTGACACAAACCCCCAGAATCTGGCGGCGCGCCTCTTCATCGGGAAGCGGGATCTCGATCTGCCGCGAGAGCCGCCCACCGCGAACCAGGGCGGGGTCGAGCATATCGGGCCGGTTGGTCGCACCTACCACAAAGAGTCCCTGGTTCGGCGTGAGACCGTCCATCTCGTGAAGAAACTGGTTCACCACTTTGTCCGAGGGCATGTGCATCCCGCCGACGCGGCTGGGAATGAGCGCATCTACTTCGTCCAGGAAGATAATCGCCGGAGCACTCTGCCGCGCCTCATTAAAGAGCTTAGCAACCGCCTTCTCCCCTTCCCCCACCCACATGGAGTTCACCTCGGCGGGGCTAGTCGCGAAGAACTTCGACTTGGCCTGCGCTGCCAAAATCCGGGCAATCGTTGTCTTACCGGTGCCAGGTGGGCCGTAGAGCAAGAGGCCCGTGGGCGGGTCCACACCGAGGCGGCGTGCCTGCGCGGGATTTTCGAGGAGAAGCTGCATCTGGCGTAGCTCGCGCTTGGTCTTAGCGGGCAGGACAATATCATCCCACGTCAGCGCGGGTTTCGGAGGTTCGGGGGGAGCTGTCCCATTGCTGCGTAGCGGGGGCGCGGGGCGCGTAGGAGCAGCCGAGGTATCTGCTCCCTCCAGCATCCGCACCAGACGGGAGTAGTCCTCGTTCCTAGGATTTTTCTGTAGAGCAAACCGGGCGGCGCTCAGAGCCTGGTCTGGCTGTTCAAGGTGGCGCAGGGTATGGCCCATCCAGTAGTGAATCTCAGGGTTTGTCGGTTCAAGCAGTTTAGCTCTCTCAAAATTCTCAAGCGCCGTCTGCATCTCTTTCGCCGCTTGTGCATAGGGGAGCAATGATTCGCCACGGCGTAAGTGAAGCCGTCCTCGGGTGTAGTGAAGTTCTGCCTCAGGGGTCACGTGCTATTTTGCCTCCAGGTTTGCCAGCCAGAGGGTGTTGTTTTGCTCGACACTCTCCAGCAGGCCACTGATATCCAGGATCAGCACCTGCTTGACACGCGCCAGATCAATTTTGTCGCGCTTGCTCTCGTTGGCGGGCTTGAAATCGCTCAGTAACAGAGAGAGCTTTCGGGCCACACGCAGGCCCGGCACTTCGACGGTTAGATCAAACTTGCCACCCTGATCGTCTTCGAGTTGAAAAAGCAGAGTCATTGATTTTTTTGCGGCGACACTCAGGTTGAGGCTCGTCTTCTCCGTCAGTGCGTCCAGTGGCAGTGCGCGCAGGAGCCCGGCGATCTTCCCCTGAGAAACGGCGTAGGTGGCTTCTAGTGCCCGTCCTGTCAGCGGACTTCCGACCATGGCCCGCTGGAGGGTGAGCCCTCCAACACCGATCCAACCGATCTGGGGCCGTGCTAGACCATCTAGTGTCGTGACCGGCAGGGAGGCAGTTGTGGCAGAAAACTCGCGTAGCCAGAGCTCCCTAGGGCCAGCCACAATTCCCGGGAAGAGTGCGGTTGCAAGTGCCCCCTCTGCCTGAAGAAAAAAGACATGGAGATCTACTAGGGTAACGGACTCGACTTTATCCATATCGAGCTTGCCATTTGCATCCGCAGGATCGTTTTTATCTTTGCCCAGTGTAAAATCAGTCGGCCCCAGATCAATGTCCTGCCAGAGGTTCTTTGGAAGAGCCGCCACAGCAGTAAAGCGTCCCCCACCTTTTTCCTGGAGCATCACAGCTACCGTGGTGTCTGTATCTGTCTTGAGCTCAAAGTGGAGGCGCTGTGCACCTTTAAAGACATCTGCCTCTAGCGGTCGCACGAGCGCATTGAGGTTCATCTTGCTAACCATGTACTCGAAGTGAAGGGTCGGCTGCGGTGGGGATGTCCGGCTTACCTTGGCAATATCTCCCATACCCAACCAGCCCTCTTCCGTTGTGGCAAAACTATGGCGCACCAGCGGGGACGTAGGAAACTGCGGTGCAGGGGGCTGAGCCTGCACAAAAGAGAGGCTCAGTAGGCTAATGAACGCTAACATCATGACCGTTTCGCTCCAGTTCTTTCTTCCGGCGCTCGGCGGCGGCGGCGTCGCTAAAGGCTCCCAGTTGTACGTGAAAGACAGTCTTTCCCTTGCGCTGGTCTGCAATGATGGTGGGAGAGTAGCCCTGCCCCCGCAGCTCAGCGATTAACTTTTCGGCATCCTCGCGGGAGGCTTTGGCCCCTCCGACGCGTACGCGAAAGAGGCTCTTAGACCCCGTTTTCCCCTCGTCAGGCTTGGGCTTATCTCCCACGGGCTTGCTGGCTTCACCTGCCGGTTTTGCAGGGTCGCTACTCGGTGTTGCCTTGGGGTCGGGTGTTGACGTTGTCTTAGGCTCAGGTGTTGCTGTTGCATCCGGGTCGGGGGTCGGCTCCGCCTCAGGATCAGGCGTTGCCGTTACTTCAGGATCGGGGGTCGGCTCGACAAGTTTCGCTTGCTCTTGCTCCTGCTCTAGCTTCAGTTTCGCCGCGAGGCGCGCTTTTTCCGCTTCCTCTCTGCGCTTTCGATCCGCTTCCTTCTCCGCCGTTATATCCTCAACCTGAAGCCCCTGGTTCTCTACCATGGTCACAGGGAGACTCGGGGGAGGCGCCGGGGTGGGCGTCGCCACGACAGTATTTTCGGGGGTGCCCCCCTTGGAACCAAAGACAAAATACCCCAGGCAGAAGCAGACCACGACAACGCCAACTGCTGCTAGAGACCATTTCAATGTGGGATTATCCGAGTCCATTACGACCTCCTCAAAAAAAGTTACCCGCTCATTCTACCGTGTTACAGCCCTGAGCGTTCCGCTAGGTGCAGTGCTCCCTCACAGGGGGTGCCCTGAGGGGCAATTGTGGCGACACCGGGCAGCCACCGGGCCAACAGTATTTCAAAAGCGGGGTACATCCAGTTGCCCAGCTCCCACATCCCTCCGACGCAAGCCACATGCACTCGTTCCCCATCTGGGAAGTCAAGCTGCGCGTGGGCAGCCCGGACATAGCGAGCCAACCAGCCAGCAGCGCCCGTAAACAGCCCCTTGGCTTCGTCGTCGCCATTTTGTGCTGATACTGCGACGAGCTGCACCAGAAAACCCCTTCCGAAAACCAGCGCCCGCTGCCGCCCCCGCTCTCCCACGAGGGCTGGATCATCGGTTTCCAGAGTGGCGCAGACAGCTTGGGTGAGCGGCGTGTGGGGCCAGAGCCCATCGCAAGCACGGAGCGTTCGTCGCATCAGCTCCGCCGTGACAGAGGCACCACTGCCTTCGTCGCCGTACTCCCAGCCACGCCCCCCTACTCGTACCGACTTTCCTCTCCCACTCTCGCCGTAGATCACCGAGCCCGTCCCGGCAACGCACAATAGCCCGATTCCTTCTGGTAAAGCCCCATGGAACGCCACCACAAAATCGGGCACGACACTGACGACGGCAGCAGGGCAGGCAGCTCCGAGCGCCCGCTCCCAAGCGGCTTTCGTCTCTCCACGGCTGACCTTCGTAATCCCGGCAGTGAGCGCCACAACCTCACCCGGAACCTGGTGTAGAAGTTCGAGAGCGGGCTCGGGGCCACCGTCGGGAGCCGCGGGCAGGCTCACTTGTTCTTTGGTTCCACTTGCTAAATCTTTCCAGCGTAACCGGACACTGGTTCCCCCCGCATCAATCCCTGCTACAAAAGTTTTCATCGCTTGCAGATTCACCATCGGCATGATACTATTCCTTCCGCTTCGGGGCGTGGCTCAGCTTGGTAGAGCGCTGCGTTCGGGTCGCAGAGGTCGCAGGTTCGAATCCTGTCGCCCCGATAAATAATTTTTGGAAGGCTTGCTTTAGCAAGCCTTTTTTGTTTGTATAGTGAGCGTATGAAACTCTCATTTATTCGTTCGGATCGCCCGGAGCTAACCCACGGTGTACAAAGCGGCGATATCTCGTTTGACAGTGCGATTATCTGGAGCCGCGCGGACCGACCGGCACGGATGCAGGTGGAGTTGGCGGCCACGGAGGCATTTGTAAATCCACGACGGCTCCCCGGCCCGGTTGTTCTGGAGAACTCAGATTTCACGGGCAAGCTGCTCGTGACGGGGCTGCCCTCGGGAGAAGATGTCTTCTACCGCGTGACCTTCACGGGCCTTGAGAGCGATCGCGCTACCAGTGCGCCTCTCATCGGGCGACTCCGAACAGCTCCCATGAAGAAGCGAGATCTTACGTTTGTCTGGACCGGCGACACCGTGGGCCAGGGCTGGGGCATCAACGAGGCGTTTGGTGGCCTGAAGGGCTACGGCGCGATGCGGGCCAGCAAGCCGGATTTCTTTATCAACTCAGGGGACTGTATCTATGCCGACGGCGTTTTGTCGTCTGAAGTGCGTCTTCCCGATGGCTCACTCTGGAAGAACGTCGTGACGGAGGCCAAGTCTAAGGTGGCTGAAACACTCACGGAGTTTCGGGGGAACTTTGCCTATAATCTGCTTGACACCCACTACCGCGCGTTTGCCGCCGAAGTACCAATGTTGGTGCAATGGGACGATCATGAAACTCTGAACAACTGGTTTCCGGGCCGCGTCCTCGACGATCCCCGGTATAAGACCAAGAGTGCCGCCCTTCTCGCAGCACGCGCCAACCAAGCGTTTCGGGAGTACCTTCCGATCCGTGAGTTCCCCGACGAGCCGGGACGGGTCTACCGCAAGATCGCTTATGGCCCTCTGCTCGATGTCTTTATGATTGATATGCGCACCTACCGAGGAGACAACACTGAGGGCAAAGAAACCGCCTCCGGTTCTGACACTGCGCTCCTGGGTGCCACACAGCTTGCCTGGCTCAAGCGCGAGCTGGCGGGGAGCCGGGCACTCTGGAAAGTGATTGCCTCGGACATGCCACTGGGCCTTGTTGTGGGAGACAGCTACCAGGGTAAGAGCACGATTGAGGCCGTTGCCAATGGCGACGGACCGGCACGGGGCCGTGAGCTTGAGCTTGCGGAGCTGCTCGCGTATCTAAAGAAAAATAGAGTACGAAATACGATCTGGCTTACCGCTGATGTCCACTACTGCGCGGCACACTACTACGATCCCAATAAAGCCCAGTTCCAGGACTTCCTTCCGTTTCATGAGTTCGTCGCCGGGCCGATCCATGCGGGCAGCTTTGGGCCAAACAAGCTCGATAATACTTTTGGCCCCCAGATACTCTTCCAAAAAACGGGCAGTGGTGGCCCGGCAGCGGGGCACCAGTTCTTTGGCGAGGTCAAGATTGCCGCCGCAACTGGCGAGCTCAGTGTCACGCTAAAGGATATCGCTCAGCGCTCGCTCCATACAACACGCCTTGTGCCGGGATGAGTAGGTTTCACGCCTACTGATAGATACCACAGAGGTCTGTGATAATTTTTGATAGGTGTTTTCCGCCTTTTTGATCGTCCCAGGAGTGCCTGTGTGAAGGGAAATCCTTCGGGAGGTATGAAAAGGATGAGCCAGGTTTTGACAGTCACAAAATCTCCTGCCACGGATGCACGAGCACGTCGTGCCGATCGTCCCGATCCGGCATGGGTGCGTGGGCGGTGCCCGGAGTGCGGTGATGAGCTTGTTTCGCACCTGTACTACAAGCGCAACGAGGGCTACGTGATCCAGTGGGAGTGCTGGGCAAGCCAGGGAGACACCCCTTCCTGCGGCTATAAAAAAACACTCTAGCCCCCTAATTTCGATGACTAATAGGCAAGATGAAGTGAGGTTTGACCATGATCGTTAGCAACAATATCAACATGACTACTGCGGGTGTCCTGACACGCGTCCAAGTTTTTAAGCATGTCACTCGGGATCGCGTGCTCGATATCAGCGAGATGCTCTCGCTTGAGCCCAAGCGCAGCAAGATCGCGTTTACGTTAGTGGAGTTCGATGAGAGTCACAAAGCCACCGTCCGTGTGAAGCACTACGCCGATGCGACGGACTTTAAGCTGGTGTGCTGGGACATTCTCTACGGCAATTTTGAGGAGTGGACAGACTATAAAGGCACTGTCTATGATGATGGTATTCAGGCACGAACGTTAGCGCTACGCAAAGACACCAAGTACCGCCAGCCTTTTGTTCTCAAGATAGACAATGGCCATGGCGAGGTGCTCACAGGCGGTGGTGTGAAAATGGTTGAGGTACGCGACTCTCTAACGCTCCTGCTCCCCGAATTTGAGGCGCGTAAGCTGGCTCAGACCGTTCTTGACTATATCCGCGACTGGGAAACAGTCAATTTCCGTCGCCGACAAGAGGCCATGACCGTTGTGTTACCAGTACTAGACGCGGCGCAACCGGCACTGCCCAGCCTAGAGTGTGAGGCAGAGCTTCCCACGCTAGAGGAGGCAGCTCCTGCACGAGGCCGACGCCGCGTCGTGAAGGCGGCCTAAAGATCTAAGGCAGGGCGTACCGAAACTATAGGTATGGCCCTGCCACCCGTTATTTCAGAAAATATTGAGCGCTTTTATGGGACGGATAGCATCTACCGCCCCTATGCCTTCGCAGCGACGTTCTTTTTTTTCCTGTTCCTAAAACGCGACAGCCGTCGGGCAGGTGTAATCGGCATTCTGTGCACGATTGTAGCCTTCTACGTTGTTGGCTTTGTCGGAGATGCCTTTGTTCAGTTTGCCCCGCCCGTCCCACAGCCTGCCAAAGTGCGGCGCTAGCGCACCAGTCCTAGCCCCGTCACCTGTTCTGGGGGCAAGTACCCCCGCAGGAGTAACGATCCTCCCTCAACATCCGCACGCTCCACGCGGATCGGTGCCTTCAGCGCGGAGAAATCCGCCACGGGATTGATGCGCTCCGCAACAAAATCCAGAATTGGCTTAGGAATGGGGACGATCAACAGGCGTGCTTTATCTGGCTCGAAGTCTAGCACAGCACCACCCGCACGAGCCAGTAAGCTTCCCTCAACCGTAACAGAAACAGTGGGATAGCCAAAAATCTCAGGCGTGATACGAACGCTCACTCGTGAGCCACGTAGCGCAATCTTCAGGTCTGCAAGCTTGGGACGTCGGGCTCGTACCAGACGATCCAGTTCTTTCTCCTCGATCCGTGCAAAAAAATGCGCCTCGCCCACACTCTTAAGGCTCTGGCTGCCTTTATCTACTTCGATCTCTGCTGCCTCGATGCGTAGTTCCGCCACAGTACACTCCGGTAGGAGGCGAACCCCACGCCCCATAATGGTCACGGTGCGAACACGCCCCCGCATCAGTGCCCCAAGGCTCGCGGCTTTGACACGGGCGCTGTAGCTCTGTGCAGCTCCAAGATACTCTGGCAGGAGCTCCTCGACCGCACGCTCGGCTTTCTTTTCACCAGGCCGCGCACAGCAGCACATAAGTGCCAGCACGAAACAAAGCGCGATGCGTTTCATTCGGCCTCTGGAGAAGGCGGGGCCAGAATTCGAGGAAGAGCAAGCGTGAACACGAGAGCGAGAATGGTAAGCCCTGCCGAAAAATAGTAAGGCATCGTCGGGCCATAGGTCTTAAAGAGCCAGCCCGCTGTCAGTGGCCCAACCGTTCGTGCGAGTGCATCAAAAGACTGCTGTACCGACAGATTCAGCCCCTGTCCGAGATTCGACTTGCGCGAGATCAGTGCCGAGATCGCCGGTCCCATCATCGAGCGCCCTGCGGAGAGCGGGATGGCGGGCAAAAACACCAGCCAGCCCCACTCTCGAGGCAGTGTCAGGCCAATATAGCCAAATACTAGAACGGCCATACCGACTCGGGCCACTGTCCCCTCGCCCAGCTTGCTCACCATGCGACCAATAAGCCCGCCCTGAACAACGACCCCGATAACCCCGACAAATGCCATGATATAGCCAAACCGCTCTGGCAAATTTTTGTCGTTGGCGATCCCACGTGCCAGAAGAAAGAACCCGAAGGCTTGCTCAATGGCGGCAAATCCAAAGATCGAAATAAACGAGAGTAGGTAGAGACCCGCAGTGGGGCCACTTAAAACCTTGTGAAGCTGCTCACTTAGCCCTGGGCGATCTGGCGCATTGAGGCGAGCACGCTCCTCCGCCGTCAGCGACTCAGGGAGCATTCGGTACGAAAAAGCAAAGTTCAGTAGGGCCATTCCTGCCGCCACGAAAGCGGGTAAGGAAAGGCTGACTTTCCCCAAAATCCCCCCAATCGCCGGCCCCATCATGAACCCAAGCCCGAAGCAGGCTCCGAGTAGCCCTAGCCCCTTCGCGCGGTTCTGGGGAGTCGTCACATCGGCGACATAGGCAAAGGCCACGCCAATAGATGCCGAAGAGAGCACACCCGCCAGCAGGCGGGCTGCGAAGAGCATCGCGAGACTTCCATTGGCCAGTCCAAAGAAGATATAGGCAACTCCCACTCCCAGCAAAGAGAGCAAGATCACGGGTCGCCTCCCCGCCCGATCTGAGTAACGTCCCCAGAAAGGTGCACAGATAAACTGGGCTAGGGAGTAAGAGGCCGCCAGAAGCCCTCCCGTAAACGCCGCATTACCGTCGCTGTGGCCAACGGCTTGCTTGATATACAGAGGCAGGTTGGGCAAGATAATCCCAAACCCAAGCAGATCAATAAAAACGGTTACTGCCAATAACAAGATAGGGCGGAACACCGCCTTAAAACCATCGTCAGAGACTTTGGCATCGTGAGAGCGCTTTCGCATACCCACTGTTGTATCATGCTCCCCCTCGCGCGATAACAGGAGCCGACAGATTTTGTTAGGGAGAGGTATACTTTCGTCAATGTATGAACCCAAAATTGATAAAAAAATTGCAAGACGAGCCGCACTCCAAGGAGTCATTTTGGGAGCAGTCGCGTTTTCCACTGTTGCCTTCTTCGTTCAGCCACTGATCATTCCTGCCGAGACAACAGGAAAAGGCACTATCTTTCGCGGCCTCAAAAAAGGCGAACAGAAATCCTTTGGCGTAGACCGCGGGACAGTCAGTGTTCTTTTGGGGCTACTTGGTGGCATACTTGGCTTTAGCCTGAGTAAAGGACTTGCCGTAGATACCCAGCGCCGCAAGGACCTGAAGGATCTTATTGAACAAGGTAAAAGAAATTCATGAAAAAACCTGGTTTTCCACTTTGGATTGTCGCCGTATTGCTTGTGTTAGTCGGCGGTTTAGTATTTATCAATACTTTCAACAGCAAGAATGTCCAGACATTTGGCGACCATGACCACGATCACGATGGTAAAGCTGACCATGCGGAGGGTGCCCACTAAGCGAATGCCTTGAGCGCGGCGATATAATAGGCACCATGCGCTATGCCCCCCCAAAAGGCACCTATGATATCCTCCCCCCGGCCCCAGGCCGGTCTGCCGTTCAGGACTCTGAAAAGTGGCAGTGGCTTGAGGCAACCTTCCGTGATCTCTGCCGGCTCCACGGCTACGCCGAGATCCGCACTCCGATCTTTGAGTCGCACGAGCTGATCCACCGCTCCGTGGGGGAAGGCACCGATATTGTCGCCAAAGAGACCTTTGACTTCGAGACCAAGGGGGGCGACAGCCTCACTCTCCGCCCAGAGGGCACTGCGGGAGTCATGCGGGCCTACGTCACCAATCGCCTGCATCTCGAGCGCCCCGTGGGTAAGCTCTTCTATATCGGCCCGAACTTCCGCTACGAGCGCCCCCAGAAAGGCCGCTACCGCCAGCACCACCAGGCGGGCGCGGAGCTGCTTGGCGCCGCAGGTCCCGAGGCCGACGCAGAAGTGATCGCACTGGCTTGTGCTTTCTACGCGCGGCTCGGCCTCCGGGACATGACTATTAAATTGAATACCGTCGGTACCCCCGAGAGCCGGGCGGCCTATGTGGTTGCGCTGCGTGCCTGGGCGGAGCCGCTGCTGCCGCAGATGAGCGCGGACAACCGCCGTCGCTACGAGCAAAATGCACTACGGATGCTGGACTCCAAAGAACCGCAGGATCTGGAGCTTCTTTCCAGCGCCCCGGTGCTTACTGACTATCTTGATGAGGCCAGCCAAGCACACTTCACCGCTGTCAAGAGCTATCTGGAAGCGATGGGCCTGGCCTACGACGAAGACCCACGCCTGGTGCGTGGTTTCGATTACTACACCCACACGGTCTTTGAGATTCAGTCCACAGTTCTGGGCGACAAAGCCCTGGGGGGGGGCGGGCGCTACAATGGCCTGATCGAGGCCGTTGGTGGGCCGTCTACACCCGGCATTGGTTTTGGTCTAGGGCTAGAGCGGGTGTTGCTGGCTCTCGAAGAAACCGGTGCGACTCTGCCAAGTCCGGCTGGCATGGATGCTTTTCTGTGCCCACTTGGCGCGGCTGCGCGCGCGGCTTGTGTTCCATTACTGGCCACGCTTCGTCGCTCACAAATTGCCTGCGACATGGACTACACGGGCCGACGAATGAAAGTGATGCTGGAGCAAGCCGATCAGTGTGGGGCACGCTTTGCCGTGATCCTGGGCGACGACGAGCTGGCTCAGGGGGTAGCGACGGTGCGCGACATGGCAACCAAGACCCAGCAAAGTGTCGCGCTAGAGGCGCTAGCACCGTGCCTCTCTAAAATCACGGCGTAACGACCAAAGATCAAGAGAGTATGACTGCTCTCACAGACGATAAATTAGGGTTGCTGCTCGCTCGCCTTCTCGCAGCAGCCCGCTCGTTTGCGTATGTCGCCGAGCGAGACTCAGAAACAGGAGCACTCACCAAATTTATGGTCGCCCAGCCTGAGCGTGCTCAAGCGCTCCTACCGCTCCATCTGGAAACCACGTATGGAGCTGCTTTTCAGGCCGCCATTCTCCCGGATGACCTCCAAGCCCGCCACGCGACGTTTCGGCAGAGAGAGGGGTGCTTTCAGAACCGATTCCGGTGCCGTGATCAGCGAGGAATGGTTCATAGCATCCACGAAGAAGCCAGTGCGGAAGGAAATCAAGTGATTGGGGTACTCTCGATTCTGCCTACGGCTGAGACCATTGTGATGCCCACGACAGAGCCCGCACCGACCAGTAACCCACGCTTGCTCCGTCGCCGAACGAGCAGCATCGCCGCCGCAGATATTGAGCTCGCCTTGGCGCAAAACCAATTCACTCTGGCCTACCAGTTCCAGGTGATTCCCGCCCAGCACCGTCTGATCAGTGCGGAGGTTTTTCTGCGCTGGCGCCACCCACAGCAAGGCCTTCTCTTCCCTGCAAAATTCCTCTCCGTAGCGGAAGAGGCTGGCCTCATAGGAGCCATCGGGCACTGGACTGCGACTGCGGCAGCGGCACAGCAGGCACTCTGGGCCACCGCCGATGTCCACTTGCCGCTTGCTCTCAACCTCTCCACCCGCCAGCTCCTCGACCCTCAGTTTGCTCAGAGCCTGCCCGATGCGACTCTCTTGCTGGAGTTCCCCGAGTCCGCGCTAACCCATCCTGCTTCTCTTACACCGGGCCTCTGTGCGCTGGCAAAGCGCGGTTTTCAAATAGGCATTGATAACGCCGGGCTAGAACCGCTTGATAGTGCCCTTCTGACGTCCCTACCCTTGAGCTATCTAAAGCTTGCCCGCTCGCTCGTCCAGGACTTAGAAGCCCCCGAGAGCGCCCAAAAAGCCCATCGCTTGCTGGAGCTTGGGCGTGCCTGCAAGCTAACGATCATCGCGGATGGCGTTGAGACACCGCAGCAAGCGCAGTGGCTTCAGAAGGAAGGCTGCCAGCTCCAGCAGGGCTACCTTTACTCACGCCCACTCGCAGCCGAAGCGCTCGACGAAATCCTCCTCTCCGGTAGCTACCGCCTCCCTGGGTCACCGTACAAGAAAGCGGCGTAATCTCCCCCAATCTCTCTTATTCCAGGGAACTGGATGTCCTCCCAGGGCGACGTAGTGTATTTCGTCGGCTGCGCAGGCTCGGCTGAGCTATCTCTTTCTCAAGGCTGATAACAATGTCCTGGCGGGGATCTCCCCCATTATCTTTTCCATCAATCCCGACACTGTAGAGCAGTGCGCTCTTAAAGCGAAGTGGTTTCCCGGAAAATGGATCGGTAAGGGGAGTGTCCTTGGGGAGATCCTCTAGTTGTGCGGGACGCTTACCGTGTGTTAGCTCGTAGAACTCCACGGCTAGAGCTACCCAGCGCATCTGATAGGAAAGCTGCGCCATGACAAACTGTGCGGCAATCCCGCTGTAGCGCTGGGGAAACCAGTACCCGGCGTAGGCCTTGCCGCGCCCGTCTTCGTCCGCGTCTAGTTGCTTCAGTGCCCTATACTGAGCCCGCAAGTCATCGTCGGGGAGGGATTCCAGCACGCGCTTTACCTGCCGCCAGTAGCGCAGATTGATCACCTCGGATGCATCGGCGTAGAGCTTCCAGCCCAGCCGATGGTCTAGCCGATCAAGCTCCCGCCAGAGTGGATTGTAGTCTAAAAAAGGCTCGTCTTCGGGCTTATAGACCTTGCGACGGCTACGCTCGGAATCGCTCTGTTCTTTGACACACTGGAGCTGCCACATCTGCTTGAGAATGCCTGAGGGAATGCTCCACTCTTTCCAGAGTTGCTCGGCTTCGTCGCGCCTTTCGGGCTGGCTGTGCACTATTCTAAACAGAGCACGCGCGGCAAGATCCGTATGGTAGGCACGGCTGTACCAAACCAGGAGCCCGGACTCCTCGGTGAGGTGGCGGGTAAACTGCTGCACCAGCCGAATCGCAGCCGAATCATCGCGTGCATAGACCTGAAGGAGCTGTGCCAGACGGTCACAAGCAAGCAGAATCTCCCGCCGCCGCTTCCACTCCTCCTCGGTGAGCTTCCCGTGCCAGCCAAAATCGCAGTGGGCACGCTGCGCCCCAGCTTTTAGTCTTTGGAGTGCGGGGGTCGCCGCTTTCAGAAGTACCACGATCCGCTTAGCATCGTCGTCGCTGATCTCGTCGGTGGGCGCGTGTAACCGCTGGAGTGCCCGACGATCCTCGGGTGTCCAGTCCGGCAATAGGTTCACTGCCTCGCGGTACAGAGAGGCAGCATTGTCTTTCTCGGCAAGCAGTCGGCGCTTCGGCAGCTCCGCAAAAGATCTTGGCAGCCCCGCCGCTCTCGCTCTCTGCCGCTCCTGCACGAGAGTCAGCGCCAGCTTTGGCAAGCGGCTATCGCGCTCGCTCAGGAGCCACAGAATCCAGCCCCCACCTGCCAGAAGTGAGAAGACAAGTAAAATAAGAGTGAGCTTAGTTGCAATTCGCGAATTGCGAATACGATGAGCCTTTTTCACGAATGGGTTCTCCCGCCCACAAAACGTAGGCGTCAGGAGGCGCAAGCGCCACAATGTCGCTCCGCGACTCCCGAACGACGTTCGGTTTCGGGGTCGCGGAGCGACTTTTCAGCCGAAGGCTTCTTGATGCCCACGTTCTGTGGGCAGGGAAGCAATTCGCGAATTGCGAAGACTATGTTTTTTTTGATCATGTGAAAGCCGCAGTACATTGTACTGCTCCTTGCTAGGGTAAAATGCCCCGGGCAAAGGAGCAGAGAGCAATGATTGCATTTCCGGTTGTGTTGTGTGTGATGCAGGCCCCCAAGGTCTATGAGGCAGAGATTCGATGGACTCAGTACGGGATTCCCCACATCACGGCCAAGGACTGGGGGAGCCTCTCGTACGGCGAGGGCTATGCGTTTGCCAAGGACCACCTCGGCTCGCTGGCAGATCAGGTGACCCGGGTGCGGGGCGAGCGGGCGCGCTACTTTGGCGCGGGGCCGGGTAATCGCCATGTCAGCAGTGATATCGCCTTTCGCGCACTGGGTTTTGTGGAGCAGGCGCAGGCGCTCTACCCGAAGCTCACGCCGGAGATCCGAGAGACGGTAGATGGCTTCACAGCGGGCTACAATGCCTATCTTAAGGAGAAGGGGTCAGGAAGCGTCACAAGCTGGGGATTGGGAACCGAGTGGGTGCGCGAGATATCAGTGGTTGATCTGCTGGCGTACAACCTCTCCGTGATCGCGACTACCCCGAATCTGGCCGAGCTGATTGCCAGTGCCGCGCCGCCCAAGTCCGAGCTGGAGCCTGTGGCAGAGGGGCTGCCTGTGCCGGAGTTCCCCCTAGCGAGCAATGGCTGGGCGCTGGGTTCCGAGCGCACGGAGCTGGGCAAGGGTATGCTGGTGGCCAACCCACACTTCCCGTGGACGGGCTCTAATCGCTTCTGGGAGAAGCACCTCACGATTCCCGGCAAGCTCAATGTCTATGGGGTGAGCCTGCTGGGCATTCCGGGCGTGCTGATCGGCTTCAACGATTCTGTGGCATGGACGCACACGGTCTCGGCGGGCAAGCGGTTCGTTCTGTACACACTGGACCTCGTTCCGGGTCACCCGACCCGCTATTTTTATGATGGTAAAGAGCGGGAGATGACAGTCAAGCAGCTCAAGATTGATGTCCGCCAGGCAGATGGCTCCGTGAAGCAAGAGGAGCACCCCGTCTATTCCAGCCACTACGGCCCGATGGTCAATGTTGCCGGTTTTGAGTGGAGTGCTAAGCGGGCGGTCAGTGTGCGCGATGCCAACGCCAATAACACCCAGTTCTACGAGCAGTGGCGGGCAATGGACCTAGCCAAGAGCCTTGATGACCTCAAGCAGGCTCATGCGCGCTTCAACTC
This sequence comes from Armatimonas sp., assembly GCA_031387365.1. Classification (GTDB taxonomy): domain Bacteria; phylum Armatimonadota; class Armatimonadia; order Armatimonadales; family Armatimonadaceae; genus Armatimonas. The sequence continues at coordinate 20,993 of JANNDD010000288.1, forward strand.
GATTCCGTGGGTGAACACCATTGCCACGAGCGCCGATGGACGCGCATGGTACGCGGACACGGCCGCCACGCCCAACCTCAGTGCCACCGCCACCACGGCGTTTGCCAAGCGCCTGGAGTCGGACTTTCTCGTGCGGCTGGCGTGGCAGCGAGGTGTGCCTCTACTCGACGGCAGTACGTCGGCCAATGAGTGGCTAAACGACCCCAGTACCCGGCCAGGGGTAGTGCCCTACTCTAAAATGCCCATGCTGGAGCGGCGGGACTATGTCTTTAACGCCAACGATAGCTACTGGTTAAGCCATGCGAAACAGACCATCACAGGTTTCTCTCCGCTCCAGGGGGATGAGAATACCGCGCGGTCGCTGCGAACCCGGATGAACGCGCGCATTCTTGACGACACCAGCCCGCAGGGACCCGCGGGTGCGGATGGCAAGTTTTCGTTGGACGAGCTGGCGGCGGCGGCAGTAAACAATCGAAGCCTGTCGGCGGAGCTGCTGCGTGCGACAGTTGCGGAGAGGGCGAAGGCAGCCGGAACCGTGACTATTGAGGGGCAGACAGTTGATCTTTCTCACGCGGCGCAGATACTGGCGGCATGGGATGGTAAGTACAACACGGAGAGCGTCGGGGCGGTGCTCTGGCGGGAGTTCATCACGCTCTATGCCCCCGCCGACACACAGAAGGCGGGCAAGCTCTTCGCGACTGATTTCGACCCGAAACAGCCCGTGACAACGCCCACCCAGCTCGCGACAAGCGAGACAGCACTGGTGAATCTGGGCAAGGCTATTCGCGTGCTCAAGAACTCCGGGCTCGCGCTCGACACACCGCTGGGGAAGGTGCAGTACGCCAGCGCCAAGCCGGGGCGGATTCCAGTCCACGGCGGCGATGGTCTCTTTGAGGGCCTGACCAACGTGGTGGGCTTTGGCACCAACCGTTCCACGCTGGAGCCTTTTGCCAGTCCGGCCAAAGTGGTCGGAAGCCGTGCGCTTACCAAGGAAGGTTACCCCGTCAACCAAGGAAGTAGCTTCCTGATGGCGCTGGAGTACACCAGCCAGGGGCCGCGTGCCAAGGCGATCCTCACCTACGCACAATCCGGCGACACGCGCTCGCCTCAGTCTACCGACCAGACCCAGCTCTTTGGTGCCAAGCAGTGGCGAATGGTGCGTTTCACGGAGAAAGACATCAAGGCCGATCCGAACCTTACCACCCTGAAGCTCAACTCCAAACGGCCATGAGCTATTCTCCTGAATCACAATCCGCCCACAGGAACGTGGGCGTCTACGGGCGCTTTGCGCCATAATGTCGCTCCGCGACTACTGAGTTCCTAAGTTCTCAGTCGCGGAGCGACTTCGTAGCCGAGGCACGAGGCTCTTAGACGCCCACTTTCAGTGGGCGGATTACGATTCAGCCTTGGAGGGCCTCGTAGCTTGTGAGGCGTATGCCCCTTGCTGACGATTCCACAGAGTAGCGCAGCTCGACCCAGTCGCGGAAGTCCACATCTTTTCCGCCGCCCACTTCCAGCAGCACGGTAAGCTTCCCTGGCGTCAGGAGCACGCGGTTCATAATAAAGCCCGTGTCTTTCTCGGCTTTCGAGAACTCCGGGTCGGCCTTGCGCTTCAGAAAGCCTAAAGCGTCGGCGAAGACCGTGGCGGTGATATTGGCTTGTTTGCCGCTCGCGGAGACGAGCAGGAGCGCTTGGGGCTTCCACTTACCCTGATGCTCCAAGAAGACCACCGAGCTGTTGGGCGCCCAGACTGTCTTGATGCCGCCGTGGTTCTGGCCGGGAAAGTAGTCCAGGCCGTTCAGCACGGCGATAACGCGTCCCTCACTATCCAGCAGGCAGTTACGAACACTCTCGATGTCGTCGTTCTTCGGCCCCTCGGCCTCGGTTTGCTTGCCAGGAACACCCCAGCCAATCGAGAGCCGGTAGCTGGGCGCATTGGTGCCCTCAACAGCGTGCCAGATGTCCACCGCCGCCACAGAAGCGATCTGTGGCAGTAGCAGGGCGCAGACGAGAAGAATAAGTTTTAGTTTCATTGGAATTCCTTTAGTTGAGGGTGAAATTTAGTTTGGGATCTGGGTTGGGAGACTTAGGCAAGACATCGCAGATAAATCCGATGATTTCGACACCGGGATACTCAGCACGTGCGACATAGGTCTTCTTCCCCTCTTCCGTGTGCGGAAAAACCTGGAACCGGATATCGCTGTTGTCTTGACCAAAGAGGAGGTTCCCCCCAAGGCCAATGCTCTTGAAGGAGTTGATCTCGGCGAAGTATCTCGCGCTGTTCTCATCAGGAAAATCGGTGGCCAGAAACTTGAAGCGTGCCAGAATGAATCCGGTGATCAAGTAGGGAAGGTCTGGTTTCGTATCTTGGTGAATCGTGAGTCCCTCTGAGGTGGGCATAACACCATCCAGAGTCCAAGCACGGTTATTAAAAAGCTCAGAGGGCAGCCAGGGACGCTCGATTCGAACCCGCTTGAGCTCAATGGAAACTTTATAGCCTTCAAGAATTTTATTGTTATCGAGCTTGATTAGGGGAATTCGGGGAATGTCTCGGGGCTTGGTTTTAATCCCAAAAGTGCTCACCCATTTTTCGGGGTGCTTGGCCATGTAGTCTAGCATTGTGTCGTCTATCTCGATACTCGTCCACCCGGCTTCCTCTGGCCAACTCTCGAAAGGAGGAAAGTACTGTATCTCCGGGAAGGAGTTCCCTGAGCTGGTTTGAGACTGCCGCAGGGTAAACGCATTTCGAAATTGATTCCACCAGAGAAGCCCATCGCGCTGGCTCAGCTCTCGGATGGTCTCCATTTTCTTTTTTGCTTCGTTACCGGTCTCCTTAAACCTTGCTACCGCCTGATCCTCCAATATTTTTAATTGGTCTGTGGAGCGGCCAGAGTAGGGCTTGCCCGGAAGCGGGTGGGACAGCTTTTCCCGATCATCGTTGATCCTATCTAGGGTAGCCTGATAACGCATCTGTTCTGTCAGATACTTCGTAAACATCGGCGTTGCCTCACCCGTTTTCGGGTGATGGAGAGAGTCGAAGGCTGCTTGCAGCTCGGTTTGTTCGAGGGGCGAGAGGGAGATTTTTGCCGAGCGTTTATGGTCAAGAACATACTGGATGAGATCGGAGACGTTGCCTCCGGTTGGCTTAAAGAGCAACTCATTTTGGGGGATAATTGCATTGACGATCTTGGAGAGGGCGTAGTAATCATCAGGCGTTGGCTTCCCTTTCAGGCCAGGAAACGCAATCAGTGGCCAGGTAAGGAGGAGCTTTTTATCGGGAGTGGGGCAAAACAGCTGGCGCAGGCGGTTGAAGATATAGAAGAGAGAGAGGGTATCTCGCTCTCGTTGCCATGCCTGATCAAGAAGTTGTGGCGGTTCCTTGATCTTAATAATAGTTTCTAGGGGACGCTCACCTGCTTTCTCTTGTTGCTGAGCGGAAGCACTCCCGAGTAAGCAGGATGCAGTTAGAAGCAGTGCGGCAATAGGGAAGATCATTTTGGTTTTTCTGCTCCGTGGGAAGCTAAGGCTTCCCACGGAACATCGAGGCTACTTCTTTTTTAAGTCCGGTCTCACGATAGGCTTATTCTTGAAGATAAGGGGATCTGGATTGGGAATCTGGCCCATCACCGCACCGTAGACACCAATCACCTGGGTGTCGGCAAAACTGAGTCCCCCTTCCGAGACCGATTTTTTCTTCTCCTCAACATCCTTGCTACTCGACGCAGAGACGCTGCCGGAGGTAAACGGACCAAATCCAATTGACCCTCCCCCCTCAATTGTCTTCTTCATCGTGCTCACGAAGTCTGAGCTGAACTTGGCAGTGATGACCACATTTCGAGCGAGCAGTAGCTCCGTAGGCAGGAGTGGCATGAGCTCCGTGGGCCGCACTGTGGAATCGGTGATTCCTAGACCGCTGCTGATATTGAGGTAGTTCTTTGCGGTCGGGTTCGCGCCAAGAATCTGAGCCTCCGTCTCTCCAGGCGCTCCGAATCCCCAGAAGCCACCCGTAAATACGATAGAATTCAACCAGGGCCGATAGATCATCACGCGCTTTACTTCGGCGGTGATCCCGTAGGAGCTAGATTGCTCATTGTAATCTCGGGTCTGCTTGCTAGCCGATCCGCCACCACCGAGCGAGAAGAGGCCAAAGACCTTCTGTGCACTCATTTTCATTGTTACCGACGTTTTTACGTCACTTGATGCGAAATCAGAGCTACTGAGATTGACCTTTGACCAACCTCCGCCTTTCTCCCACTCCGACATCGGCGGAAGGAGTACGAGCTTATGGACGATTTTCCCCGTGTTCCCCGTCACGGCAAACGTGCTATCCCATCCCTCACGAAGTTTACCAAAGAAGTAAGCTGGATCTTTTCCCAGTAATTCGTCCATTTTTTCCTTTGCTTTTACAACCTCAAACATATCTCCACCGGATGTTGATTCTAATTGAGATTTTGTGGAAAGAACCTCTCTTGCAAATTTTGGATTAAGTCGTGTTTTATTTTTTAATGCCGAATCTCTTTCATTCTCAAGAGTAAGAAAAGCGTCATCTTTAGCCGCTAAGTATCTCATATAGCGATCAAAACGGCTCTCGGGTTCACCTAAACCCGTTTTCTTATTCGGGTCTGGAACTACCGCTAGCCATTTTTCAAGCCTTACGCGCTCCATTTCCTCCTCCGGAGACGGATCGCTCTGGGGTGTCACTTTCATTCCAAGGATCGCTGCCCAGACATCCTCAAGGTTTTGTGAGGTTGCCTCAAAGAACAGGCTGGCGGCAGGTAGTGAATTACAGATGACGCTAAAATACTCTTCCACGTACCCAGGGACGTCTTTTTTATCCTCGGGGATGGAGATCATGATTCCTGGCCGATAGAGAATCAGAGTCGAGCTGCCGACTTTACCGACTCGCTTGGGATTTTCCCCAACCGTTCTCCGGAGTTCAGCCGTAATAGTGTCCATTACCTTCTGATCAAGCGTTCGGGTATCCGCCTGGCGGGCCTGAACGGTGCTTGCTGTCGCAAGCAAAGCGACGAGGGGAAGGAGGGGAGTTAGATTGTTTTTCATTTTTATAAAGAACCTTTCTTGTTGGGATTGAAGGAAGTGCCGTCTGCGAACGAGTTCATATCGGTGCAGTCGGACAGGGTGGCGTCTTCGAAGCTCGCCTCGGTGAGGTCGGCCTCGATAAAGGAGCACGTCGTGAGACGCGCATGGTGGAAGCTGCTACCCGCCAGGCGAGCGAAGTTCAGCAGGACATCTTTGAGCTCCGAACCGTCGAAGTGTGTGCCGATGGCATTGACACGCGAGCTATCACAGCCCTCGGCGTGGGCATCGTTGAAATGTGCGCCACTAAGCTCCGCGTTTTCCAGGCGCGTGAACTTCAGCGTTGCACCCGTGAGATCGGCGTGGCTCAGGTCCGCTCCCACCAGATTGCAGAACATGAGGGTCGCCCCCCCGAGCTGTGCGCCCTGTAGGTTGGCGGCCTCAAGCACCACACTGGTGAGCTGGGATCCCCGAAGATCAGCCCCTCCCAGATCGGCGCTGGTCAGATCGGCACTGTCTAAGTTCGCCAGGCGCAGGTCAACGCCGCGCAGATCGGTGTTGCGCAGGTCAAGAGGAGCCTCGGTGCGCGGGCTTGCTGTCGTACGGTTGAACGCGGCGACATCTCGGCGCAGGAGAGCGGCCAAGGCTGTGGAAGTGGTGCTCATCGTCGAATCTTTCCGGGCAGCTCCGCGCCGAACCGCAGGATCGCCGCACGCAACTTCAGGTTCGCAACGGTACTGTACGTGCTGAAGCTCGTCGCGATCTTCACCGGATCATCGCCCTCATCACTGGCCTTCACCTTTGCCGCCTGGTCAGCCAGTGCTTTCAGGAGCTTATAGTTTGCATCTGTCGTATCCGCACGGACGAGGACTTCCCCCGCTATAAGCATCCGCTCGATGTACTTTCCCGCCCGGTACGCCGCGTAGGCGGGGGTACTCTCGTAGTGGTTCAGGCTATGCAGGGCATCGCCGACGTTCTCATGAAAGGCTTGCTCGTAGTGGGCGGCTGTCAGGTGTACCACGAGTGTCCTCTTCTCGGCCTTTGCTTTGGCGACTTTCTGGAGCGCTTGCGTGGCGTGGAGCGTGGCCCCCTCGGTGGCGTAGACCTCGTTGGCGAAGTAGAGTGCCTCCGTGAGGGCCTCGGTCTGCTGCTTTGCCAGGAGCAGCTTCTTTTGCTCATCGTTCGAGTTGGCAAGCTGCTTGTAGCCGAGGCGCAGGGCCTTCACACGGAGCAGGCGCGTGGTGTAAATCTCGTTGCGGGCGCGTGTCTCCAGTGCTTCCTCGTAGTAGTAGCTGGGCCAGAGGCTGCCTTGTGGCTGGGGAATCGTGGGGCGCAGCTGCGCTATCTTTGCCGCGACCTCGGCGCTAAAGGCATTGAACTGCGTATTGACGGACTGAAGCCGCGCGACGACGGCGGCTCCTTCGCCCGCGCGCTGCTTCAAATAGTCGCTCCACTCTAAGGCTGTGCAGCTACGCCGGAGATGCAGCAGTGCGGCTTTTTCCAAGATCGCCGCGCGCTCGGCCTGAAGCTGGTCATTCACTTTGGAATCGGCGAGAATGTGCTCAGGACGGGGTGTCAGCTCGGTGGGCTTGTCCTTTGTTGGGACGGCGATAAAGTTGTCCGGGAAGATCCAGTCGGCGGCGTAGATATTATAGTCGAACACAGTTGCCGGATCCCAAACAACCCCGAGCGTCTCCCGGAACTTCGCGTTGAAGAGCCGTACCCCGATCTCCGTGTTCAGCCCGTTAGAGGCGACATCAATATCGGAGGTGAGCTTCTCGGCACCCGTAGAAGTGAGCGGCTTGAAGTGCTGCTCGTCCGTCCCCATTCCGGCTTCATCCTTGAACGCGCGTTCTAGCTCCTTCGGGAGAATCTGCTCATTTTGCAACTGGCTCCTAATGCCCGTCTGAGTTGTCGTCGCCACCCCGTTGCAGATCACCGAGCGCATCCGCACCAGCTCGGCCATGAGTTTCAGCCCGGCATCGTGCGGCGGAGCCTTCACCTTCACACTCTGGGGCCATTTCTCAAAGAGCAGGCACTCTTTCGCTTTGCTCCAATCGGCCTCGAAGGGCCCGAGGAGCAGTTTCTTGAGCTCATCGTCTTTCCCTGCGATGCTCAGAACATACGTAGGTGTTAGCTGCTCCATCAGGGCTTTCATGGATGCCTGATCCCGTGCATGGGCTTGCATGGGGACAAGCCCTAGACTCAAGAGACCTGCCAGGTAAGGAAGTGAAAGCTTCATGGGGCCACTCTACCAAGGCAGTTTCTCATTAGTCTCTCTAAACTCTCTCTAAGGAGAGAGAGTTTCCGATATACTGATGGGGTGACGAAGGAGAACGAACTCTGTACGAGATAACTCTTACTGATGGACTGGCGGTGCGTCGTGGATTAATGACACGGACAACGTTCCCAACACGGAAGGCGGCGACCCTCCTGGCCTATCTCGTCACGCATCCGGGCAACCATAGCCGGGAGAAGCTACTAGAGATCTTCTGGCCCGAGCTAGAGCTAGATCCGGCACGCCATGCGCTCTCCATGGCGCTGAGCCATCTACGAAATGCTCTGGAGCGTGATTTCACCCAGCCGAAGGGCACTCTCCTGCGTGCCAGCCGTGACAGCATCGGGCTAGAAACAGCCGCCTACTCCACCGACATGGGGAGCCTACCCGCAGGTTTTGACACGGAGCGGCTCTTGCCAGGCTTCTACGACGACTGGGTGCTGAAGCTGCGTCAGCATATCGCGGAGACAGTCCCCCCTGCTTCCTCAACAACTCCTCTCAGCCTGGAGCCCCTTCCCGCTGCCCTTGTTCCGTTTTTAGGTCGGCACGAGCTTCGCGGCTCTCTGCCAGGCTTGCTGGCGAGCACGCGCCTTCTGACTCTCGTGGGAACCGGAGGAGTGGGAAAGACACGTCTGGCACTGGAGCTCCTACGCGACTTTGAGGCCGAGGGGAAATCCGTTGCTTGGGTGGAGCTAGCTGCCCTCACCGATCCCGAGACCATCCTGGATCGAGCTGCGATAAATCTTGGGCTTAAGAATGACGAGGCACTCGTGCACGCGCTACGCCAGAGTCCGCTTCTCTTGGGCCTGGATAACTGTGAGCACCTGATTGAAGGAGCTGCGCAGGGCGTACGTCGCCTTCTTCGCGCGTGCCCGCTGCTGACGGTTCTGGCAACCAGCCGGGAGCCGCTCCATGTCACGGGTGAGACTCTTGTCCGTGTGCCTTGTTTGACGGAGGCAGAGTCCATCGAACTTTTTTGTGGCAGGGCAGTACAGGCACAGCCTGGATGGGAGCTTACTCCCCAGGAGCGTCCTCTCCTTGCCCAGATCTGTCAGCGCCTCGATGGTCTTCCGCTTGCGCTGGAGCTGGCTGCAACTCAGCTCAGACGACAGACACTCCCAGAACTCGCCCAGCATTTAGAGGGATCTACCATCGCGTTGCCGTCCGGGAATCGAGGAGGGGCTCCGCGCCAGCAGACCGTACAGGCGGCGATTGCTTGGAGCTACCAGCTTCTGAGTGAGCCGGAAAAAGAGCTGTTTGTGCGGCTAGCGATCTTCCACGGGGGCTGGACGTTGGAGGCGGCAAGTGCTCTTGGCACCGAGCGACTTGACACTCAGAACCTGCTGGATGAGCTCGTGGACAAGAGCCTCATTCAGCTAGATCGCTCAGAGAGAGGAAGACGCTATTACTTTTTAGAGACGATCCGTGAGTTCGCACAAGCACGTCTTGCCGAGCTGCCCCCCGAGACGGCTCTCGCTCTGCGACGCAAGCACCTTGAGTTCTACTATGCGCTCGCCGAGAGCGGTCCCGGGATGCTGAGTAACACAAACCATCTTTGGGTACTCCAGCTTGATCCCGAACAAGACAATGTTCGTCAAGCACTAAGTTTCTGCCGGACAGACCAGCCGGAGCGTGCCGTCTCCTTTTGCAATATCCTAACCCCCTACTGGGCGACACGTGCCTCGTTCCGAGAGCAAAAGCAGCAGTGCCAAGAGACGCTTGCCCAGTTTAAGGCACCGCCTATGACACCAGCGTTTGTTCGTTTCCTGAACGATCTATGTGCAAACCTCCAGGTGCAGGCCAATTGGGAAGAGGCAAGTGCGGTTCTAGCCTTATTGCCACCTGATGTGCAGGATCTCCTGACACTGAGTAGCCGCGCGATGCTTGCTTTCAATCAAGGGCAGCTTGAAAAGTCACACGAGTTGTTTATGCAGAGCTTTCAGGAAGCGCAGCGGCATGGCACCCCAGAACAGCAGGCATCCGCTCTCACAAATCGGGCCTCAGTGCTCATTGCTCAGAGAAAACTTGCCGAAGCACGCGATGCCCTCACACAGGCACGCGCACTGACCACCGTTCCTGCCTACCAAACCAGTGGCTTCGCGCTGGTGGATCTGCTCGAAGGTAAACTTGCAAGTGCACGAGCGGTGTTGCAAGAAAAGTTAGCCGACGACCTCGCGCGGAACTATCACTACGAACACGCCTACACAATAACACTCTTTGCCCTACTAGCCGTCCACGAGGGGAGCTTCCAGCAGGCTGCCCAGCTCTTCGGAGCGAGCATGAGCTGGGAGACCTACCAAGGCCAGCATATTCAGGAACCCGAACGCAGCCTCCGCGCCAGTAAGATGGCCTTCCTTAAAACCACTCTTGGCGAAATAGAGTTTGCGACAGCGTTCTCTCAGGGGGAGTACTTGCACCCGGAACAGACATTGGCGCTTCTCACGGCACCATGCGGGACTGTGTAGGCAAGCGGGTAAAGCCCGTCATTAACGCGCCGGCTTGCCCGCAACATAGACTTGCTCCACTTTCAAGGTGATCAGGTTTTCTGGTGTGGGAGCGTCCGAAAGGACGACGAAATCGGCGAGGTAGCCTGGGGCGATCTTGCCCAGATGATGGTCGTTATGAAGCGCGTAGTGGCTCCCGACCGTGTAGCCGTAGAGCGCATCGTCTACAGACAGGCCGCCCTTCGGGCTCCAGGGATGGCGGTTGACGGCGGCATGGAGGCACAAAAACGCGTCGAGGGTCTCTACGGGGCAGTCGGAGCCCAGTGCGAGGGGGATTCCGGCGGTGCGCATCGCCTCGAATGGGTAGGCCTGTTTCGCACGCGCCTCCCCCACCCGCTCGCCCGTCCAGGTGTCCGAGGTCACAAACTGCGGCTGAATGGCGGCGATAATTTTGGTTTGGGCCATGCGCTCTAGCAAATCCGGTGGCAAGACAGAAACATGCTCGATTCGGTGGCGATGAAAGGCGTTGTCTTCGGTGCCCGTGCTCAGCGCAAACTCAATCGCGTCCAAGCTCTCGCGCACTGCCTGATCCCCAATGGCATGGATCACGATCTGAAAACCTTTTTTCTGAAGCTCCGCGCACCGCGTTTTCAGCACTTCCGGGTCGTAGATACGCGTCCCGCACTCCCCGGTGGCTTCGTAGGGCTCGGCCATAAGGGCAGTGTAGGCTCCGAGCGAGCCATCGGAGAAGAACTTCGCACCGCCGAATTTTAGCCACGCATCGCCAAATGTCGTGCCAATTCCGTGGGCATGGAGCGTGTCGCAGCTTGTTTGCGGAGGCATCCCGGTTACACGAATCGGGAGCTGGCCTCGGCGGTGCAGCCGAGCATAGGCTCCTAGCTGCTCGGGTGTGTCCAGAAGTGTCCCCACACTCGTGATCCCCGTCTTCAGTGCGACGGCACAAGCCCCCAGAACCGCGTCTTCCCCTTCAGCTTCGGTAAGCGGCGGCACAAGCTGATAAAAGGGCGTGATCGCCGTCTCCGTGTAGAGCCCCGTCTCAGGATCACCCGCCGCCCTGTCTGACTCACTTACTAAGGCAAGGGCAGCCGAGTTCACCACCATTGCATGGCCACAGATTCGTGTGACGAGGAGCGGTCGGGTCGGGGAAATTGCATCCAGCTCCGCGCGGGTCGGAAAGCGTCTTTCATAGAGCTTGCTCTGATCAAAGCCTCGCGCCAGCAGAAACGGGCCGTCGTAGTGCGCAGCGTGGTTCGCCAGTCGTGAGAGAAGCTCCTCCAGCGAGGCACAGCCCATCAGATTCGCCGTGCGCAGCAGCCCCGCGCCGAACATAAACAGATGCAAGTGCGAGTCGCAGAAGCCCGGGACAACCGTCTTTCCCGCGAGGTCTAGGGCGGATGCGTCTGGCCCGGCAAAGGCTTTCGCCTCAGCGTTGCTCCCCAGAAAAGCGAACTTGCCCTCGTGCACCACAAACGCCTCCGCCCGATCCGAGGGTGCGGCCATCGTGTGAACCGATGCATTACAAAAAACGGTCATGGAAGAATTGTACCCACCGGTGTGCTCAGTGCGTGATTGTTAGCTGTCCAGCTCCACAATCCAGCGTGGCCATGGCCCCGACGGGAAGCGTGAAGCGGCGCGGGATATGGCCGTAGACGAAGCCTGAGACAACAGCGACGTGCTCGGGGGCGGCTTCGAGGGCGAGGCGTGGGACGCCGCGTAAAAGCACGGCGTCGCGCTGGTCTTTAAAGCCGTTGAAGGAGCCAATTAAGATGCCACTGAGCTTGCCTAGAACTCCCGCTAGGCGGAGGTGATTGAGCGCGCGATCCACCGCGTAGAGCTCCTCGTAGACATCTTCGATGAGTAGTAAACCACCCGTAAAGTCTGGGACATACGGCGTGGCGAGCAGCGACTCCAGCAGGCTCAGACAAACGGGAAAGAGCGGCCCAGAGAGAATATTTTTGCCACGGTGCACGGTGAGCGGCGCGTCGTCCGGCTGCGTAAAGACAAAGTTCTCCTGCGCGACGGCCTGGAAGAAGCTTGCCTCCGAGAACGGGTCGAGCGTGTCCTCGCCAAAGCCATCGCCCGCCGTCGCCATGATGCCAGAGAACGAAATAACTCCCCGGCTCGCCAGTGCAAGGTTCAGCGCCGTGATATCCGAGTACCCAACCAGCGGCTTGGGATCGGCACGAAATGCGTCGTAGTCAATGCCCTCTAAAAGCTTACCCGCACCGTAGCCGCCCCGTGCCGCCAGGATCAGATCAATCTGGGGGTCGCGTATCAGGCCGTTGAG
>JANNDD010000293.1:0-12177 GCA_031387365.1 Armatimonas sp.
CTTCAAATTTGTCTTTGATTTGTTGTACAATCTCTTGGGAGTCGGGGGTCATGGCAGTCTCCTGGCCTTATTTTTGTAGCACAGACATTATGCCTGAAACTGCCACCCCCAACTCCTTCAACCAAAATGAGTCACACCCAATTCACTTTCGTTGAAAATGAAGTGAAACGACTAGAATCACTAGACTCTTTCTTAGAAACATGTTCGTGAGGATATTTAATCTTTGCATTTTCCCATGCTTCACTGCCTATAGAAGCGCCGACCGGTTGGCCATGAATATATTGCTTATCTCCTCTGAATAGAGAGTCCTCCTCAATATCAGCCGTAGTTCTTGAACGGATTTCTTGTGGGCTTGGTGGATTTTCCCCTAGTACTGGGTCTTCACCAGATGTAATCCGTGAACCGGTTTTCTTATTCACGAAATCACGCACACTCTTTGGAATAGCAGATAGTTGATTTCTCAATTGAGCTGCTTGACCTGGTATTAATTTTATTTTATTTATTAATTGTTTCGCGGATAAAACAAATAGCACTAAAGAGATGCCTATCTGCGCCGCCATTTTTCCATGATCAAATGGTTTTAGTTGCCCTGCCCCCATAATTTTTTGAACTTGCGCTGCCCATGTTTCAGCGACAAGTTTTTTCAGAAAATCCCAGAAGTCTTCAGATTTAGAAATCGCAATTAACGTCTGAAATATGCCAGCAACTTGTTCAGGTATATTAATAAACCCAATCAAAGTGTCAATCAAACCCCATAAGAAACCAATACTATATTCAAAATGCTCTGTTGAGCCTGGGAATGGTGGTACAAAAATCTTTAGATATGGTGGTAACTCCTGGCGTGCTTGTGCCCATGACTTTGCAGGAGCCCCTCCAAGCAAATGATTAAATGATTGCGAAAATAATGTAAGAGATCGCCCAATAGGATTAAGCCCAGCGATAAAATGACATGCTGTCGTTATTAAGTACCCACCGGTTTCCTGTTTTCCGACACCTTGTCTCCGACTTTCAGCAAATCTACGGACGACAGCCTCAACATGGGATCGGTTAACTGCTACGTAATCAGTAATCCGTTTAGAAGATGTCTCTAAAGTTTCTGCTGCTTGCCCGAGTGCAGCGTTGTAGACATCATCAGAAGCGTAAGGGTCACCAGTATAGAGCCACTTATGAAAATTCCAGGACTGTGTCCCGGTCGGGTCAGTCGCCATAGTAGGGCTATTATGGACATAGCTATATCTCGGCTCGCCATCCACCGGATCAACGGACATCCAGCTCCCCGTCGCGGTATCGAGCCACCTCGCGCGAACATAGGTCAAGCCCAGCTCCGGCTCCTCCCAGTAGCCCAGGCCACCGAGGTATTGGAACGGCTGATCCCCCGTCGCGGAGGGGCCACTGCCCGAGAGTGGAGCGCCGAACGCATCACGAGCCACTAGCCCGGTCATCGTCGAGGCACCGCCCCCGCTTCCGGCGACCAGCGTGCCCTGCACACTGCCCAGACCATCCAGCAGAGCGCTTCTATCCAGCGCGGCGTTGGCTCTGTCCGCGCCGCGAGAGCGCACCAGCCCACTGCCAGACGGCTCCTGCACGAAGGTTTCAGAGAGGTAGGTCGGGTAGAAGGCGCTCCCCGAGGGCGCAGGATCAACGAAAACCCCTGAGATGCAGGCATCTGCCCCCGCAGTCTTCGTGAAGACGAACTCAACCGGCCCAGAGACCGTCCAGAGAAGCCATTTACCCGCCCCAAAGCTGGAGACGCTTACGGTATCGAGCGTATTGCCCGTGACAGTATCGCGCACAGTGACGCTCATCGCACGGCCATTGCTGCCATCCCAGTCCAGTGCGTAGAAGGCGCCCCGGCGCTGCTCCTCGTAGGGAACCCTAACCGTAACCCTCGTACTCGATGCTTGGCTAAACTCTCTCCTCCGAGCGGCAGGCTTGACTCTCCCGCCACCCGAAGGCATCGTGTCGGAAAGTAGAGTTCTATCTGCTTTACTTCCCGTATTTAGTTGTGAAGGTCGTTAGGCAAAGCGTCCGAAACTTGGTCGGAGCGCAGTGAGGTAGGTTCCTATTTTACCGTCTAAACCGTCCGGTGGGCGGACTTCTGTGGGGCGGGTTTGGCAAGGGCTTCGGCCCACGCGGTGTCCCAGGCGGCGTAGTCGGTCTCGACACTGGCGGGATCGCTCTCGCTACGCACGACAAACGATGGCTGCCAAGGGCGTCCCGTGGGCGTTCCCGTGGGCTGAAAGCGCAGGTCGAGACTCCAGCGGACGGTGTCCGTGAGGTTGGGGGTCGAGTGATGCGGGGTGCAGCGGTGCATAAAAACGACACCACCTTTCTTGACCGCAGCGATCAGCGGCGTAACATCAGGCAGAGCATCGGGGCGGATGGTCGCGCCGCCCGCACCGCCGATGTGGGGAAGCACGCCCTGTTTCCAGACACCAGGCAGAATCTCCATACAGCCGTTCTCCACCGTCGCGTCCACCAGCGGCAACCAGCAGGTAATGATCTCGCTGTGGTCGGCCTCTTCCCAGGTCACGGCGGCATCCTGGTGCCAGGGCACATTGAAGTAGCTTCCCTCACTCGTGTCGGCAACTTTCCCGCGCAGGTGCTGGATGGGGCTCGCAATGAGCTCGGGCGTCCCGAGAAGCTGCTGCACCGCGTCTAATAGATTTTGGCAGTGCAGAAACGCGAAAAACTCCGGCAAGCGCGCGTTCATCACGTCCATACCACGCTCGATATTTTTATCTTGAGCGTGGAGCCGGGCAAAGCGGCGCTCGAACGGCTCGTTGCTTGCTTGGTCGGGGATCGCTAGCTCCTGTGCCTTCGCCTCGATCCAGCGCGTGTAGCCCTCGATTACGGGGGCGAGATCGGAATCGTCAAGTACCCCTTCAGCCACTAAAACACCATCGGTTTTAAACTGCGCAACCTGCGCGTCGGTTAGTCTTCCCATAGGATCTCAAATTTCTCACAAAAAAGTCGAGGCCGGGTTTCCCGGCCTCGACGTGCACTCACTCGATAACTTTAGAGCCCAGTGGCGATATTGAAGAACGTTCCCAAGGGGCCATCTGCCTGCGGCCAGGCAAGGCCCGTCGGCCAACGCAATTTCAAATCCGTTCCCACATAATACTTCGCATGTCCATCACAAAACGCAACATTCAGCCCCAGGTTATGCCGTGGTTCGGGGCGGAAGCGCTGGTCGACGGCTGCCGGAGTATTGACGGGAAAGATGCGATCCACCTCTCCCCAAATCTCCCCAAATGCCAGAGCGCTTGCGGGCGTGGCGACAGCAGCAAGTGGAACCCCCGTGCCTGTGGCCAGCCACCAGTTGAAGCCAAAGCCTCGGCGGAAGCCACGCGCGTCACGGGAGGGGGCTTTACTAGGGCACTGGTAGAACGGCAGCTTCGCACAGAATAGATCGGGGCGCGTGGACGCCAGCGCGGCGTTGATCGAGGCGGCTAGATTGGTATCGCCGGTCTTGATGTAGGGGATCAAGTCAACCGTCCAGTCGCGAGAAACGCCAGGGTTCGTAAATCCCATGGACATCGTCTCGTCGTAGTCCTGAGCATACATCATCATGGCGACGCCAATTTGTTTGACGTTGGACATGCAAGAAATAGCACGAGCTTTCTCACGTGCTTGAGCAAAAACCGGAAAGAGAATAGCAGCAAGAATCGCTATAATAGCAATAACAACCAGAAGTTCAATCAAAGTAAAAGCAGAGCGTTGCTTCATAAATTTCGTCTCCTCAAAGAGCAGAGTATTCCGTTGGTTTTGCACCATCGGATAGTGTGCATTATAGGACATCTTGCCCTTGCAAGCAAGGCAACACTTATCCCAGCTCGGTGAGGGCGCTTTGTATTTCTTCACGGGGTAGATCCCCTGCAATAAGCTCGTGATCGGGGAACTCCAGAAGGCGCAGATAGAACTCCCGTGCACCATCGTCGGCGTTGTCGGCGTGGCTGTCGCGCAGATGAAAGTGGTAGTTTTCCGCGCGGGCGTAGAATGTCAGCGCCTCCATTGCACGGGCGGCTTGCCGGAGAATATGCGCCGTTGCGTCCGTGGCCTCCACTTCCGCCAGCAAGCTCTCAAACTCACTCAGGTAGTCTTTGGAGCGCAGCGACGACTCCAGCGCGAGAGCTTCAGCATAAAGCAGCAGTGCCTTGCGCCGCGCGACACGTCCTTGGGTAGGATCGGCTTTGGCACGCTGGAGTAAGAACTGCGCCGCGACAAAGGCATTGCCTGCAGTCCTGGTGCGATCGCCGCCCGCGAACATTCCAAGAAGCGTCGCATCGTCCAGCCGGAGCAGTGTGTCTAAGTCAAGCCCCGTCAAATTACGGCAGGAGCTCCCGAGCCGCTTGAGGACATCGGATTTATCAAGCTCAATGCCAAAAATCGTCCCGAGCGCCGTCGCCAAGCCCTCGATCTGCTGTTGAATATAGCCTTTACGGAGCACTGGCTAGCCGCCTTCTTCCCGAGGGACATACTCCCGCGTGCTGAAAAAAAATAGAGAGAGCGCCAGAGACAGCACCGTGATAATGCTCACGGTGAGCCAGGCGACAGGCTGCGTGATCGCAAGCGGGTTGCCGCGCAGGAGAATATTGGAGACATCCTCGGCTCCTCCTTGCGCTCCCAATACCTCTTTTAAGTGCGGCGCCAGTGTCCGCAGGTACGAGAGAATCGAGAGCCGTGCAAAGCCGCTCGGAAAGAGCGCGGCAATGTTCTCCCAGCCAAACCCATAGAGCAGCGCCCAGATCAGTGGTTTGGGCATGAGGGTGGCAAAAAACAAAAAGAGCGAGGAGTAGGCGAGCGCTCCCACCGGGATGATGCGCAGGTCGGAGACAATCCGTGCCCACTCTGGCTTCAGGCCATAGACCGCAAAGCCCAGCAACAAGACAGAGAGCGCCACCGTCACCGTGATCCCCACCCAGGCCCCGATCAGCTTCATCAGCAGCAGACGCCAGCGGGGAACGGGCCGGGTGAGCAAGTAGACAATGGTTCGTCCCTCGATCTCCGCAGAGAGAGCCCCGGTTCCGTAGATCACAGAGAGAATCGTGAGGGTGAAGCCAAAGACGAAGTAAGCCGCGAGTGTGTTGTAGGCCTCCGCGGGGTCGAACCGATCGCCAGGCACGATCGCGCGCCAGATAATCGCTGCCAGCGCGGGAAGGATCAACAAGAGCAGCGCGGTGAGGAGCCGTTTGGGTTTCAGCGCCTCAAGCAGTGATGTTTTCAGGATAAAGAGATCGGCCATAGCAGGTGTAGTATACCTTTCGCGGGTATAGTTAACCTCATGAACAAACGCAATCCCGAAGTGAAGGCACTTATTGAGCGCCTCCAGCAGCAAATGAACCGTGCCGTAGACGTCTTCGCAGAGGTGGCAGGCGATGAGCCCAGTGCCCACCCTTGTGCAATGGACGGGAACCTCAACGACTTACTGGCCCACAATGCCGAGCACGCGAAGATGCACTATGGGCAGATCTCTGACCGACGCTACTCCCTCGGGGTGATCCAGAAATCCCCACGCGAGCGCTATCTGGCCGAGTGGTACAAAGAACGTTCGGCGCTCATCGCTCTGCTACTGGATCTGCCGGACGATGCCCTGGATAAAGAGAGCGAGCCTGGCGTCACGACGATCCGTAAGATTATTGAGCATGTTCTCCACTGGGACAGCTCCTCGGTGGAGGACACGGCAAAAAACTACGGCTCGGGTGGGCAATAGCCGCACATAATTGGCGGGATCGCGGCGACGTAGCCCTCGGGCGGAACAACGGGCCAGCAGTCCTGGGGCGCGGAGGTGGCGATCAGGCAGTGCGTGAACTTGTGGGCATCACCTGGCTCGACACAGGGAAGTAAGTCCGTGCCGTAGTGCCGGTGTGCACGCAGTGCCCAGCCGGGCTCACCATAGACCGGATGGTTTTTCTGGAGCGCCTGCGTGAGCGCGAGCAGCCCGACCGTCGGAACTTCGGCGCGAAAGGCGGCGAGCAGGCGCGGCCAGTAATCCAAGGCGCAGGGGCGAACACACGGGATTCCTTGGCACAGATTCGTCCCCGCCGGGCCATCGGGATCGTCCACACCATCCAGCACAATCCCTCGCTCACACTCCGGGCAGAGAATCGGAATGATTTCAAGGCGGGGAACGGCGGCGCGCACCGCCTGGAAAAACGCCAGCGGGAAGAGAATCTCCGGCTTCTGGTAGGCCGTGACTGCGATCTTCTCGCCCGGGGCATTGTCCCAGCTCCGGCAGCATGGGTTCCCACAGCCACAGCCCATCGGCGGCCCCTGGATCTCGGAGAGATAGAGCGTGCGGCACCACGGATTGGCGAAGACTCGCTGGGTCACGGTAGCCAGTGCATGCGCAAACGCCGCCTTGGTATTCAGCCCAATCCAGCCGCCAACGAGCATGGGGTGGGTCGTAGCCCCCCCCGCCCCCAATAATAGGGGAGCCAGTGTAACCCACTCCCAGTGTTGCGGCGCATGGAGCCACTCGGGGTGCGCCTCTGCGGCTTCGAGGTCACGAGCCGCTTGCAGCCAGCCAAGCGAGGCGAGTCCCGCGTGGGTTGCGGCGGCCACGGCGGCCGCGCACGGGAGGCGCAGATCCCAGGCGATTGCCGTGCATCCCAGAGCCTGTGCCTGGTCAATAGCGACACTAAAGTGTTCAGGACTTGCCTGGAGTGTTTTCATGAGAGTTCCTCAAATGCGTTGTCAACAACGGCATCGGTCTGTGCCATGAGGCTAAAGACCAGTGCCTCCCGGTAGAGCCGCTCCGCAGGGTGGCCGGTGAGTAGTGAGCCACCGCCACAGGCCATGCAGGCGAGCCGCGCAAGCCGCACCGAGAGATCTCCTGCGCGGGCACGAAGTACGGGGCCATTTTCTCGTGCGTTTTCGGCCAGAAGTGCAGCATCAAGCTGCGCAACGCGTCCTTGAGCTTTCGCCAGATCCCCACGCTGGGACTGCTCAATCAGCCGCAGCGATGCACGCAAGTTCCCCAGCATCAGAGGGGTCTGGTAGAGCACGCCGCTGGCATCGTTTTGCGCTTGCGTTCCCCGTGGCTGAACCGAGACAAATAGGCTCTCGTCCACGGCGAGCTCGCACAGAGTGACTGCCACGGTGTTCGCGCCGCGGATTGCCAGCAGGGGCAGTGGTGCGCTGTGACGAAACTCCGGGCGGTCGTGTGCCGGTACCCAGGCACGCACTTCGGAACCGTCGGGCAGGCGAAAGCCAAGTAGAACGCGTGCAAAGAGACCTGCGCCGGTCAGCCAGGGAACCGTGCCCGAGACACGTCCGTCGCTCCAGAGAGGGGCAGGGCCCTGCGGATTGCGCAAGTGCCCAAACGCAACCCCCGCAGGAGGATCAGGACAGCCCGCGACACGCTGCTGGAGCGCGAGAAAGGCAAAGGCACCGGAGTGCTCTGCAAGGAGTAGAAGGGTTGTGAAAAAGTCAAGCTGGAGATGAAGACCACGGCGCACGAACTCCTCCCAGACAGCCCGTAGCGCCTCAGGGTCGTGGTCCAATTGAGCGGCTTGTGGAGCCACGAGATCCGCGACGAAACCCTTCATTTTTCGCGGTGCTGCCAGAGAATCAGCCGCAGGTCGCGCTCCAGTGTGAACGCGGTCACCACCGAGAGAGCAAGACAAACAATCGTATAGCCCAGACGAAAGAGGAGCGGGAGCGCCTCAGTGCTCAGCAGTTCTTTGGCGGAGAGCACCGCTTGTGTCGTCACCACCACGCGGCAGAGGAGCGCCATCCCCGTCAGCGGGGTGGTTCGGGGCAGGCTTGCAAACCAGAGACACCCCAGTGCCGTTCCCGCTACCAGCAAGAGCGAGAGAGTCGCCGTGAGCAGCGCAGCTCCCAGAAACACCACCTGTGCCACCATTTCCAGCGCGAGACTGGCTGTCAGCAAGGCGATGTAGATCCTATTGAGTGGGTTGTGGCTCTCCATAGCTGGTATTTTACCCTAGATCGCCCTGATGGATCGCCCCGTATTCGCCGTGAACCCTTTGGCGCTCTTTAGGAACCAAAGGCGCAGGAGTAAAAATTCACGATGAAAACAACCACTTCCGTTGCCGCACTACTTGGCGTTAGCCTAGCCGCAGGCGGCGCTACCCTCTTGCGTAGCCGCGCACAGAACCCTACCCTACCGGCACAAATTCCAAGCACCCCCGCCTTGTTCCCGGAGATTGGCCCAATCTCGACGATGCGTGCAGCCCCCGTGACTCTCCAAGAGACGCCGGGCTGCCTGCGCATCGAGAACACCAAAGCACTCTGCCCTTTGCGACACACCGATGTCAAGGCAAATATCTCGGGGATGGTAGCGCGTGTCACGGTGACACAGCTCTTTGAGGGGCCACGGGACGGTGGGCCTGTCGAGGCGATCTACACGTTTCCCCTGCCCGAGAACGCCGCCGTGGATGACATGACCATCAAGATCGGCAAAGAGGGCGTGATTAAAGGGACGATCAAGCGACGCGACGAGGCACGCCAGATCTACGATGCCGCCCGAGCAGCGGGCCAGACGGCGGCGCTTTTAGACCAAGAGCGAGATAATATCTTCACGCAGTCTATTGCGAACTTACTGCCTGGCGAGCAAGTGGCGGTGCAGATCTCTTATGTGATGCCCCTCAAGTACGAAGACGGTCACTACGAGTTCGTGCATCCGCTGGTGGTGGGGCCGCGCTACGGTGCCGCGACGACGAACCAGCCGCTTGGTGTGCGCTCTGGCCATGATGTCTCCGTGAGCGTGAACTTAGACGCGGGTCTTGCGTTAGGCGAGCTAGCGGCGCAGCTCCATGCCGTAAAGATCCAGCGCCTGGGTGAGAGCCGCGCACAGATCACTCTCAGCCCCGCGGACTCCCTCCCCAACAAGGACTTTATCCTGCGCTACACCGCAGCCGGGAGCGAGGTACAAGAGGGGCTTCTGGCAAAGTCCGACGGCAAAGGCGGTGGCCACTTCATGCTGGTCTTACAGCCCCCGGCCACGCCACACCGTGCCGATGTCACCCCCAAGGAGCTGGTCTTTGTGATTGATCAGACCGGCTCGCAGGCAGGCGCTCCCATCGAGAAGGCAAAAGAGACGATGCGCTACTGCCTTCAGAACCTCAACCCCGGCGATACGTTCCAGCTCCTCGGCTTCAACACCCAGGTCTATCCGTGTTTCCCGAAACCGGTGGCGGCAACTCAGCAAAACCTTCGGACGGCACTTGCGTATCTCAATCCGCTCAAGGGCAGCGGCGGCACCGATATTCTCAAGGCGGCGGACTTTGCTCTGCGCCAGCCCGATGACCCGGATCGCCTACGCATTATCTGCTACATGACCGATGGCTATGTCAACAACGACCGAAATATCGTGGGATTTATTCGCAATCACCGTGGCAGTGCGCGCATGTTCCCCTTCGGCATTGGGAACTCCGTGAATCGGTTTCTGATCGAGGGAATGGCACGCGAGGGCAAAGGAGTCGCCGATATTGTGGACCTGCGGCAGCCGGGCAAGAACACGGCGCAGAAGTTCTACCAGCGAATCGCCGATCCGCTTCTCACGGAGATCTCGGTGGACTGGGGCGGGCTGAGTGTGGAGACGGGCGAGATCTATCCCAAGCAGATCCCCGATGTGTTCTCCGCTGCGCCGATTGTGCTCAAGGGCCGCTATAGCAAAGCGGGAACCGGCGAGATCACGGTGCATGGGCGGCTGCGCGGCAAGCCCTGGGAGCGAAAAATCCGGGTGAGCCTCCCTAGCACCACGGAGCCGGGCGTGGGTGAGGCGATTCCCACCCTCTGGGCGCGTGAGAAGATCGCCTCACTCATGGGCGATGTCTGGGCGGGCGATCTTCGCGAGACCCCGGTGGAGCAAGTGACCCAGCTCGCGCTGACCCACAAGCTCATGACCGAATACACGTCGTTTGTGGCCGTGGACGAGCGCATTCGCAATCTGAGTGGTGCACAGAAGAGTGTCGTCGTGCCCACCGAGCTGCCAGAGGGCGTTTCGATGGAGTCTGAGTCGAAGAAACGATCGCGCTCGAACTACCAGTACAGCCAAAATACTTCGTTAGCCTCCTCAGAATTAGCATCCTCAGCCGCTCCCGCATTTGGGCGAGGCGTGCAGTTCCAGACACAATACCCCCGAGCTTCTGGCAGTTTTGGCGGTGGTATGGCAGCGAAAGCTTCGGCAGCAGCGAGCACACCCGCTTTCTTGCCACGGGCAGCGACAACCCAGCCACGGGCCCAGATTCTCAAGGGAGTAGCACCTAAAGATGCCTTGAGCAAGCTCACGGCCGTGCTTCAGGCGAAAGCAAAGGCCCCCAGCTCCTTCCCGGTGAAGATTATTGTCAAGCTCGTCCAGCCGCCCGCCGACGTGCTTACCCGGCTCAAAGCACTGGGCTTTGTGCCAGGCCCGGAGCTCATGAGTGGCCTGGAGCTGCATGGCAGCATTGATGAGAGCAAGCTCAGGGCACTCGCGGCGCTGACGTTTGTACAGGCGATACGCGAAGATCGTCCCACGACGTAATCCCATCGTCGTACCAGTCGGTAGCAAGGAGCGTGGGCACCGTGCCCTCGCTCCCCAGCTCCAAGCCGCAATGGGTAGCGAAGCGCTGTATATAGTCCACCACAGCACGCGTAAGCTTGGGGCGCTCCTCGGCAGAAAGTGTGCTGTAGAGATTAAATCCCACCAGCTTGCCCTCCGCAGTGAGCGCCAGAAGCTGGCGCGCCGCAATGCGCCCTTTGTTATCCCGAACATAGAGCACGCGCTTGTTGGCATCGCAGGCATTGGCGACCGTGGAGAAGGCATTGATCCCTCCAAAGCTCAGGCAAGTGTCGAAGTAGTTGCCCATCTGAAGAACATGCAGGGGATCGGTTTCGAGGTGCAGGTGCAGCCCAGTCACACTCTCCCCGTGCGGTGCGCGCCACGCCAGCGCGTCTACGCCGCGTGCCGTGAGTGCTTCTAAATAAACAACATTGGGCCGTTGCCGCAGCGCCCAGTCTCGATCTCCATCGAAATAGGCACGGAGCAAGCGAATCAGTAGGCGACGGTTCTCTGTGATGTCCAGGGTAAGGAGCGCGGCGTTCATCACATCGGGCGTCATGCGCACCGAGAGCGCCCGGCTGCCAAGAATACCGCGCAGTCGGTTTCGATAGACCTCCTCGACGGCAGATGTCAGAGCGGCCCCACGCAGGAGCCGCGCACGCTGCGTCACCGCTTCTGTCACCTCCTCGGTGATCGTACGACGGAGCGCGGCTTCATCGGCGAGGCGGGCGAGAACGGCGCTGTGGCGAACCGCGAGCTCCGGACGCGTTGCAAGATACTCCGCCTCCCGTCGCAGACGCTCGGGCAGTGCGAGGAGCTTTGCGATTCCTGGAGGAAGGGGTTCTGTTGCCGCCCACGCAAGATCCGTAAAATCGGTAAGATCGGGTAGAAGACGCGCAATAGGCTCCCACTCCTCAGGCAAGCTCTCCGCACTCGGAGCGAGCCTCCGCAGTGGCTCCAGTGCCTCCAGCCCCAGTCGAAGTGCTTCCCCTAGCTGAGCCATACGCTCCACGGCACGGCGTGGCTGCTGCTCCATGAGCTCGCACAGTAGAGGGGCCAGCGCGGGGAAGCGTGGTAGCTGTGCCCCGAACCGGTAGGCTGCCTGGAGAGGCACCCAGTCAAAACCCGTCACCAGGAGCTTCTCCAGAAGCTGCACAAAGCGGCTCTCATCGCCCTCCGCTAGCCGGAAGGCGAGCTGCACTTTTTCGGCATCACAGCACTCGGTTTTCTGGAAGAGTTCAATAGTGAGTGTCAGCCAGGAATCAGGCAAGTACCCCAGGGGGTTCATAAACTCCCGGACATGCCAGAGCTGGGTGCCCGGAAGCCCAATCAGCGGCAAAAGTAATGTCAGACGCGGCGCGAGCTGGGGCACTTGTCGGCGAACTTCCCGTGCCTCACCCTGGCAGTGCCAGAGAATCGCCGCAAGCAACAGCCCTCCGGCAGGCGCACTCTGGGCGCGAACGACACTGAGCGCCTCGCCAAAATCAGCACGGAACTCCGCAACACTGCGGTACTTTTGAAGCACGTCCGAGAGATCACTGTCCAGCTCGGGGAACTCCTCGTAGAGTGCCCAAGCCAGTCGGTAGAGATCCGGCTCCGCCGCCACGAAGCGCAGCCGCCAGAGCTTGTCCGCACGGAGTGCTTTCTCCGCAAGCTCCGCATCCTGA